>JAYVRQ010000196.1:0-2105 GCA_043776145.1 Chthoniobacteraceae bacterium | reverse complement strand
AAATACCCTCCGAAATGTGCGCGTGAGTTATGTATCTGTTTTTCACTGAGGTTCCGCATGTTATGCTCATTACCTCCTCGTAAAGTTCCTAAGACCCTGGGGAATTCTCCACTCCCGCTGCCATTCCCAAGCCTCACTCTTAGACTTCATTTGCTCCACACTCGGAGCCTCAGATAGTCGCGTAAGAATAGGACGCTTATTCGAGTAATCTACCTTTCGGAACTGGCCGGAAAAAAACGAATGGCACGTATCAAATCCAAACATTATACCACGGTGCTTTTGCCCATAAAGAGCCCACATTCTAAGATCGTTTTTGAGTTCGGTGAAACAAGCCACGCCGAGAAAACTCTCCATGAAGTCATCGCGCGTCCCTTCTACATGTCGCTGAGCCTGCTGAGGATCTGCAAGGTGATCTCTCACGAATTCATCCTCACTCACCGGAATTACAATCGGATCCTCCCTCCGATAGAATTCTCTTAGATCTGCTTCTGTGATTTCGAGACGGATTGCGATATTAGTATCGAAAGGATCATCAAACCGGATTGGCGGCGTGAAAGCTAGCGTTCCCGACTCGAGGCAACGCCAAGCCGTTTCAGCATCCCAATATTGGTAAAGCATTTTTGGCGGTGTCTCTTCAGCAGGGGGCATGGCTCTACTATAAAAGGTCGAGTTGATTTCGCTGCGGTGGTGCGAACACGCCAATGATGACCCATGGATTTGGTGCCCGGCTATGCCACTCGTAGGTTGTGCCGAGGAAGAGGTGAAGGTCTTTGCGAAGAAAATCCGTCTCGTATCGCTCCCTCACCTTATCGAGAGCCGCCGCCTCGTCGCCCTCCGCATTCTTCAGGCAATTCCAGTAAAGCATGCCGATCTCCCAATCGAGAATCCGCATTCTGCTCTGCTTGCCGTGCTCATCTGAGAACCTGTAGAAGAAATCGTAAGGAACCTTGTTGGCCGGTTTGAAGTTCTCTCGGATCGAGGCTGCTTCCAGAAAATCTCGTTGCTCAAGTTGCTTCTCAACCGTAGCTAATTTTTCGGCGTCCCAATTCGGCTCGGCCTTCTGCCACTCGAACCCTACGATCTTCGCGGGACGAAATGTGGCGAGTGATACCTCGTCGCGTTTCCCGCTCTCGATCAGCTTGGCTAAATCGGTCCAGACACACGTTCGCTTTAACGCCCATTCACGACGCTCACGCCAACCGTCGGCTGTCCCGATGGTTTCACCAATCGTGATGTCGTTGCGATCTACCGGACTGAACGATTCCGGTCGCCGATCCTTCACGCGACGCATCAGCGGCAGTTCTACCCAAGTCCATTTGGCAAACTGATGTTCAGCGTCCAATAGTCGAAATGGGACGGGATAGATACGGATCCATGTTCCGTCGGGGCGCAATCCCGCCGTGCAAACCAACTCGACATGCGACAGCGACAGAGTCGGATAGGTCTTTACGGTGATGAGAACGCGCTGCGCCGCCATGCCATGGGGGATTTCATAAATGCGAGACGAGCAGCTTACGCCTCCCGCCTTTTTCCAAGGCCTCGGCCACGCAATGTCGATGGCACTGGCAGGCCTGCGCCTCGTAGCAGGTCAGCGCGACGCGTTCGCCTTCGGCTACCCAAGAACGGATGCGGTTCAGCGCCTCGGTTTGTCGCGGGAGGGTTTCCTGTTCATAGGTCTCAAAAAGCGTGTCGTAATCGGCCTGGGTCACCAAGTCTTTGCGTTCTTCCGATGCGATGCCGAGTTCGGGGAGGTGTTCGTAGCGGATGCCTACGCCTTCGCACGCCTTGCTCAGGGTGCCCTTGGCAAAGCCGTATTTCCGGCTCAACGGATTGCGCCGCACGTCGCAGAGCAGGGTAACGGAATCCTGAAGTAGTTGGTTGAGGTATGCCTCCAGGCTTTTGCCTTCATATCCGATCGTCACCAAACCGGGGCCTCGTGGTTCTGGTCGGGCTGCTTTCACGCGCGCACGGTCTTCCGCGGAAGTGAGCACGCGATCCACGATCTTGCTGCGCGTGGCGTAATAGGGGTGACGCCGATAAAGATCTGCGATGAGCGCGTCGCCGCGCAGCGAGTCGTGACGAGCGGCAAAGCGCTTCACCCGGTC
>JAYVRQ010000195.1:0-6791 GCA_043776145.1 Chthoniobacteraceae bacterium | reverse complement strand
GGGGGAAAGAAACGCCGCAGGCAACCCGTAAACGGCGAAGTGAATAGGAGCGAACGCCAGATCTGCACCTGGCTTGCATGGCCGTGGAAGATGAGTGGAAAAGTCGCCATCCGCTCTGCGCCTCGGTATGACGGCGCAGATCAATGGCCCGCTCGACCGTCCACTACGCCAACAGCGAAACGAACAACATCCTCAAGAAGCTGCACAACAAGCTGCGGCCCGCGGGGACGCCGGTGCAGCGGGTGGAATACATCATCGAGCTGCTCATGCTCCGCATCTTCGAGGTGAAGGTGCAGCAGGATCCGGAGTTCGCGCAGCTCCGCGATCTCTTCCTGCTCGATCCGAAGGCGGCGGAGGAAAAGGATCGCGAGCGGGACAAGCTGCTTTTCTCCAGCCTGCTCGCGCTGCCGAACGACAGCATCCTCCCGTAGCTCAACCAGCGCACCTTTCCCTTCTAATCCCGCATTCTCGGCGAGGCGCGGTAGGTGTGGAAAGGCAACCTCTCGACGAAGGTTCAGGATCAGCTCGTCCTCATCGAGGAAATCTTCGGCAACTCGAACTTCACCAACAACGTCACCAGCGGAAACATGGCCGAGATCATCGGCCTCGTGGCCGACCTCGACAAAGACCGGCTGCTCAAGACCGACCTGCTCGGCGACGCCATCGAGTCCGCGCTTTCGGAGACGGGCGGCACCAAGGACATCGGCCTGCACCGCACGCCCGATCACATCCGGCAATTCATGGTCGCCCTGATCGCGCCGACGTTCAGCGACCTGCTCTTCGATCCCACCGTCGGCACGGGCGGCTTCATGTTCGACAGCTTCGAGTATGTGCTCCAGGGAGTGAGCCGTGACGGGCATTGGCCGGGGCCAAAGGCCCACCCGGAACTCATTGCGTGGTTCAAGACGTGGTTCGACGAACATCCCGTCGAGATGCCCACGCTCGAAGTCACCACCGATTTCTACCGCAACGGCGTCGGCGGCATCGAATACCTCGGCATGGTGCGCAAGATGGCCGCGATCAATTTCTACGTGCGCGGCCTCAACCCCGGCAACATCCAGCAAGGCGACGCGCTCCAGAAATTTGGCAGCGAGATCCTGCCCGAAAGCAAGACGGGCATCGTCGCCAATCCGCCCTTCGGCGCGGAGCGCGACCAGGCGTCTTACCCGAATGTCTGGAAAGAGCACGCGGCGGAAAGCGAGACGACGATCCTTTTCGTGAAACTGATGGTCGAAACGCTCAAGCGGCACGGACGCTGTGCCGTCATCGTCTCCGAGGGTTTTCTTACTTGGGACCAAAACAGCGCGCGGGCGCTGCGACGTGCGTTGCTCGACGAGTGCAATCTGCAAGCGATCATCAGCCTGCCGAACGGTGTTTTTGTGAACAAGGGCGGCCAAGGGCCGAAGACCAACATTCTCTATTTCGTCAAAGGGCGAGCCACCGAGCATGTCTGGTTTTATCGAGTTGTGAGCGACGGATACACTAAGGGTGCCAAACAAACACCCATCGCCGGCTGCCAGCTCGTAGAGGCGTTCGACCTCTTCCATCGCTACGTGCGCGAAGGCAGGACGCCGCCGGAAACGAGGCACTCGTTCATCATCCCGGCCGCGTGGATCAAGACGCTCGATCCGCGGGTGAAGGACAAAATCCGCGCCGAGACGCGGGCCGAGATGGGCGCGAAGGCGGAGGAAGACCGCGCGAAACTCACGGAGAAACTTGCCGCACAAGTCGCCGCGAAAAAGCTCACCGCTACCGAACGTGACGCTCGGCTCGCCGAGCAGGCTGAGGTGTGGCGGAGCAAGGCCGAGAACGCCATCGCGCAGAAGATCGAGCGCGCCCACCTGTGTTCGCTTAACCTTCCGAACTACCGCAGCAGCCTTACGCCCGTGCAGGTCGCCGCGTGGCAGGATTTCGCCGCGACGCGGGTGCGTGAGGACGACCCGTCGCGCACGCTGGAGGAAAAGGTTCGAGCCCTGCGCGCCGCGGCGCCTGACGACATCGACCCTCTGCTCTCCGCGCTCGACCCGCGCCACACGCTCGAACTCGACCTCGCCCGCCAGTTCCTCACCGCCCTCGCGCCGGAAGTCATCGCCGCGCATCCGCATTTGGGGACGCTGCAGGAGATCATCGCGACGCAGGCGCGCTTGCCGCGAGTGCGGTTGAAAGAGTTGATCGAGCCGCGATTCGAGAAGATCAAAAAGGACGATTACGACGGCGCGCTGCCGATCGTGGACAAGATTAGCTTCGCCGACGGGAAGCTGCATTTTCGCGACGACCGCGAGGCGGGCATGGACTTGTATCGCGTGCAGAAAGGCGACCTCGTCACATCAAAGATCAACATTCACCAAGGCGCAGTCGCGCTCGCGCCGTGCCCGCTTGTTGCTTCCACTCACTACCAGCACTATGAGATTCGCACGGCGGACGTGCATCCACACTTCCTCGTGTATCTCCTGCGCACGCCGCAGTTCGCAGCGTTGCTCGGGGAGCAAAAAAACAAGGGAATCAAGAACGAGCAGGGCGCGGATTTTATTTCTGAATTCGAAATTCCACTGCCAGCGATGGACGAGCAGGAGAGAGCCGCCGCGGAGATTGAGCGACTACATCAACTCACGAGAGGATCGGACATGGTTCTTGAAAACTGGCGATTGAAAACGCCGTCGCTCGATGCCGAGATGGCGGAACTCGGCGACCTTCTTGCGAAAGGAAAATTGAGACTGGCATCGGGAGATGCGATGTCGAAGCGGAACCAAATTGCAGGCCCATTTCCGGTTTATGGAGGAAACGGAGTCCAAGGCTATCACGACGCACACAACCACGAAGCGGGCGTGATCTCGATTGGTCGAGTGGGTGCGCTGTGCGGATGCGTCCACTACGTTCCTGAAAAATGCTGGGTGACTGACAACTCCTTCGCGCTGGTGGTGGTGGATCGCGACTTGATTGATCCCGCCTACCTCGCAGCGCAGTTGCGTGCCGCCGACTTGAACCAGTTCAAGAATCTCGGAGCGCAGCCAAACATCAATCAGCAGGTCATCAAGCAACGAAGGATTCCGTTGCCTTCTCTCGACGAGCAACGCGCGTTTGTCGCCGCGCTCGACGCGAAGCTGAAGCTGCTCGCCGAATTGCGCGCGATGCGCGAAGAAGCCCAGCGCGCCATCCAGCAAACGCTCAACCGCATTTGGGAGACGTGAGCAGGGCCAAAGGCCCGAATCCATGCCAGCCTGGGGCAACGCCCCAGGTCATCGCCGGGGAAACGGCCAAGGACTGAAAGCCCGTCCCATCACCGCCGGACGGGCGCGGATGGATCGGGCTCTCAGCCCTCACCGTGTCCGGCGGCGTGATCCTAAGGCGTTGCCTTGGGCTGGCATGATGGCGGGCCGTTGGCCCTCGATGTTCCGCCGCGCGTCGCAGCCCGGAGGGCTGAATGGAAATTAGCCGGTGGTCGAGCGCAGCGAAAACCACCGGAACCCGCCCCGCCAACGGCTGCGCCCGGGCAGGGGCGCGGGAAAACGCCGCTCAATCCACATACCGCTCGTCGTATTCGATGCCGCCCCGGCGCAGGAAATCCAGATACTCCTCCCGAAACGTGCGCGTGCGATGATGCTCCTCCTGCCGCGCGATGTAGGCACGCACCTCATCGCGCACATTCGCGCTCACAGTGAAGGCCCCGTAGCCCTCCTGCCACGCAAACGCGCGGTCGTGAATGGTGTCATGCACCCATTCGGAAGACGCACGTTTCAAGTCGCGCATCACATCCGCGAGGCAATGCGTGGCCTTCAGCCCGACGAGCAGATGCACATGATCGGCGACCCCGCCGATGGCCTGCGGGACGGCCTTCATCTCATTGAGCACGCCGCCGAGGTAGGCGTGGAGCCGTTCGCGCCATTCCGGCGTGATGATAGCGCGGCGTTCCTTCGTGGAAAAGACGAGGTGGTAGTGAAGGCTGAGGTGGGTCGATGGCATGGCGGCATTTTCCCGCGCCCCTGCCGGGGCGCACGCCTTTTTCGAGGCGTGGTTCCGGTGGGGTCGCTGCGCTCCGCCACCGGCTAATTTCCAGCCGAGCCTCCGGCTCGCAGCGCGGAAGACCCACACCGCAAACACGCACCACCGCAAACACGCACCACCGCGAGCGCGAGCCACCGCAAATGCGCCGCATGATGTCCCGGAGGGACAATGGAAATTAGCCGGGGGTAACACCCCCGGATCATCGTCCACACGCCATGCGCCCCGGAGGGGGCGCGGGAAATCGCCACGCGCATTGTTCCCTCGCCCCTCCGGGGCGCATCCGTTTTTCGTGCGGGTTCCGGTGGTTTTCGCTGCGCTCGACCACCGGCTAATTTCCAGCAAGCCTCCGGCTTGCAAGCGCTGTCATTCCGCCTCGCTCCGCCACAGCTCCGGCTTCCGAGTGGAAAACACGGGCGCTTTCCTTTTCCCGCCGATGCCGGCAGCCTTCGCGACATGAGTACCTTCAACGAAATGAAACCTTACACGGTCATACTGGAACCCGATGCCGATGGAGTGGTGCGTATCCCGGTGCCTCCGCACCTTCGGGGATACAAAGCCTATCGTGTCACCGCCACGATCATCACAGAAACCGATCCGGGTGATGAACGCTCGGCGGACATCGAACCACAATCGGCCCCTACAACGCCGGAAAAATCCTAATGCCCGCGAAGCCCGGCATTTTCGACAACGAGGCGGGTGCCGTGGACCTCGCGGTGTTCGAGGCGCTGTCCGCGCTCGGCTGGAAGCGCGGCGACACGCTGCTCTATCAGCCGAAATACGACCTGACCGAAGACGAGCAGCAGGACTTTCCCGGCAGCAAATCCATCAAGCCGGATTTCGTGCTTCAGGATTTGCAGGGGCAGCCGCTGGCGGTGATCGAGAACAAGCTCGACGACGCGCAAAAGGCGCTGCCGAAGCTGCGGCTGAAATACAGCCGCATCCTCAAGCCGCGCTTTCTCTACGCGTGCGCGGCGGACGGCGCGGGAGGCTTGAAGATTCTTTTCTTCGACATGGCGTGGCGCGGTGTGGACGCGGCGGAGTTCCGGGTCGTGGACGGCTTCATGCGGATGGAGGATATGGCGCTGAGAATCGAGCAGGAGCGGAAGCGGCGGCAGGAGACGGAGATCGCGATTGATACGACGCTGGCCGGCGGCTTCGACCCGGCGGCGGGGAAGGAGCGGTATTACCAACTGGAGTGCATCCGGCTGCTCCTCCGCCTCTTCCGCGAAGGGAAGATGAAGATGCTCGTCCACATGGCGACGGGCCTCGGCAAGACGCGAACAATGGTGGCGTTTGCCAAGGCGCTCCTCGATCACGCGCTCGCGCGGCGCATTCTTTTCGTCGTGGACCGGCGCACGCTGGCGCGGCAGGCAATCAACAAGGGCTTCCGCCTGATCAGCCCGGCCTACAACAGCCACTGGATCACGTCGGGGAATTTCCGCGCGCACAAGAACAAGAATATCCACGTCGTGGTGATCGACACGCTGGAACTGCTCTACGACAAAATCCCGAGCAATTTCTACGACCTGATCATCGTGGACGAGTGCCACCGCTCGATCACTCTGAGCCGGAAGCCGATCTTCGATCACTTTGTCTGCCCCCGCATCGGGCTGACGGCGACACCGAAGATCGCCGTGGCGGCGGAGGGCGCGGAGGTGGATGAGGAAGACCTCGCGATCAACGACACCTACCGGCTCTTTGGCTGCGAGTCCGGCGAGGCGGATTACACTTTCGACCTCGACCGCGGCATCGAGGAGAAGTTCCTCGCGCCCTACAAGAAGGAGGAACACATCACCGCGCTAACGAAGGAGGCGATGGGGGCCGGCGTGCTTTACGATCACTTGCTCGACCCGAAGGCTTATGAGCAAGGGGAGCACAAGCGCATCGAGTTGGGCGAGCAGCAGAAGATCGAACTCGAGAAGCTGAACAAGCGCATCCTCAGCAACGAACAGGCCAAACGCTGGGCGGAGATTTTGCGCGAGCGAACCGAATACGGTGAAAAAGTGATTCTCTTCGCGGCAAGTCAGCCACACGCACAAATGCTGGTGAAGGCGCTGAATGCGGTTTTCAACGACAGCGGAGAAAGCCCGCGCTACGCCGAGGCGATCATTTCCGAGAACGATGGCGAAAGCGATCGCCTGAACGAGACGCTCAAGGAGTGGTTCGAGCGGCCGTATTCCAACCCGCGCGTGGTCGTGTCGGTGGACATCATGAGCACCGGCGTGGACATCCCGTGCTTGCGCTACGTCGCCTTTGGCGCGCTCACGAAGTCGGTCGGCAAATATCTCCAGATGCTCGGGCGCGGCACACGGCTCGATCGGAAGACGGGGAAGTTCAGCTTCACGATTTTGGATTTCGTCGGGATCTGCGCAAATATGAAGGACCACGGCAAAGGCACGCCGGAGCCGAACGAGAAAATCGTCAAACCGGGTGGCGAGAACGGCGGCGGCGGTGGTGGCGGGGTAATCGTCGTGGACGGCATCCTCGACAACCCCGACCCCGCACACCTCATCGGCAGCTTCGAGGAGATCAACGCGAAGTTCGACGGTCGCCTGCGCGAAATCGTTGGCGGGATGCAGGACGGGTTTAAGTCGGCTGCCTGAGCCATGCATTCCTGCGAGCCGAGACCGCGAAATCTCCGAGCAGACCGACAGGCTCAAGGAGATCAAAGCGCAGCTCGTCGAAGCGGCCCGTGAACGCGAAGACGAAATCATCCCGACTGACGGCGGCGGCCTGCGCTGGACAGCCGAAGGTAGGGACGGCTGCATCGCCCGCGTCAATTTCCCGGC
>JAYVRQ010000194.1:0-2107 GCA_043776145.1 Chthoniobacteraceae bacterium | reverse complement strand
CACCGTGCGAAGCGGAGCTTCGGGGAATCGGTCATTCCCAAGCCCAGCTTGGGAACGAGGGGTCCGAACTTGCTTCCGCTCCGCGTCTCTGCGAATCTTTGCGCGATGAAAGCCAACGGTAAAACGTCCGCCCGCACCCGCGTCGAGTTGGGCAAATACATCATCGCCGACCCGGATGTCTGCCACGGCAAACCGACTTTCAAAGGCTCGCGCGTGATGGTGTGGCAAATCTTGCGCGCCGTGGAGCGGGGAGGCGATTGGGATAAAATCTGTGCGGCGTGGCGGGGGAGTGTGACGCGGGAAGGCATCGCGGAGGCCGTGCATCTCGCGGGCGCGCTTTTTACCCAGCGAGCCGACGTGCCGCGGCTGGCGCGCGCTGCGCGGGCGGCGGAACCCATCGCGGCCTGAAACCGGCGCTGGCGCGTGCTCGTCCTCGACGAAAACATTTCCGCCGCCGAGGAGCGGAAGCTCAACCGCTGGCATCTGCGCTGCCGCGTCATCGGTGTGCATTTGGCGTCGAAGGGAACGGGCGATCCCGATCTCATCCCGCTGCTGCTGCGCCTGCCGCGACCGACCTTCATCACCGGCGACCGTGATTTCTGGCGTGCGCGGCTGTGCCATTCCGGTTATGCCATCGCTGTCGTTGCGGACCTCGCAGAAGACGAAGTGGCAGTCCATGTCCGCCATTTCCTCGCCCATCCGCAATTCGACACCGCAGGCAAGCGGCTTGGTCGGATCGTGCGATTGCGGCCTGAGAGTATCAGCGTGTTCAATGCGCCGAATGCCAGGATGGCAAGCGTGCCGTGGCTGCACGCGGGATGAACGAGCGGAAGAACTGAGGGATAGCGACCGGAAGTGCGGAAGCAATGCCAGCAATCCTCAAGCTCACACTTCCTCTACTGCGGACATCTCTCCAGCGTAAGTTGCAGTTCCGTTAGCGAGCGGGTGCAGCCTGCGCGTCGGCGATCATCAAGTCATCCACGGCCCGCGCGAGACCCTCAAGGTATTCATCGCCGCGGGGATGCTGCGTTAGCGATACGAGAATGTAGTGCCGTCCCGGCCCGGTGATGACCGCGGTGTCGTGCCGCCAGTTTTCCCACGAGCCCCATTTTCGCAAAATCTGCACGCCGGGACGGGACGCGAGCGCCTTGGTGAATTTGATGTCGTCGTGCGGAATATCGGGTGAAAGAAAAATCTCCCGCATCGTCCGCGACGCATCCGGCGAGACGAGTCGGCCCTGCTCCAGCAGCCGGTAAAAGCGGAGCAACTGCCGCACGGTCGCCGCGTGCGAATGATCGCCCACCGGATCACCGTGGCGTTCGTTGCTCTTTCCATAATGCCTGCCGACCCACAGCCCGCCGCCGCGATTCGTGTCGTAAAAATGGTAGCCATCGAGCACTTGCTGAATCTGCTGCAGACCCATTTCGCGTGAAAACTTCGCGGCCATTTCGTTGCTTGACGCTTTTGCCATCAGCCCCAGTTCATGCCGCGTCTGTGGATCGAGATGCCGCGCCGCTTCCGGGTGCAGTTGGAAATAGGCGAGCAGGATTCCGATCTTCGCCACGCTCGCCGCGTATTCCACGCGGTCGGGATGAATCATTGCCAGACGCGGATGCTGCAAATCGAGCACACCCACCGCGGACTGTTCCGGCGTCATGCTGAATTCATTCCGCAACTCCACGTCGATCCGCTCGATCCGCGCCTGCAACGCAGGCTCCGTCGGCGAGTCGTAATCCAGCGTGTAACTCTCGAAAGGGCGTTTCATTTCAGGCGGTTTGCGGTGGCAGGCGGGCTGGAAAAAAGTCAGGGCTATCAGTAAAAGGATGCAGGGTCGAATGACCAATGATGAGCCTGAAAACAGCCGTTGGTTTAACCACTCACCTGCACTCACCTGCACTAATAAAGAGTTTGGATGAAACTTGGCCTTGAGGCTTCCCTTACCCTCAACGTGAAGCCTCCGCCGGGAGTCGCTCCGGGCTAACTTCATTAGAGTATTTTCTATTTAAGCTGTCGCGACATGAGGTCGAGTTGACCGAGGCGAACCTCCCGCACCGATTTGCGCGAGCGTGTCGTTGCGGCCCGGGAACGTGGACAGAGTGCGGCGGAG
>JAYVRQ010000193.1:0-6796 GCA_043776145.1 Chthoniobacteraceae bacterium | reverse complement strand
CGGGCACGTTCGATTTCAGCGGGGGAACGGTGCAGGCGTCCGGCGCGGCGCGGACCATCGCGAATGTGGTGACGATCACGGCCACCGCGCCGGTGATCGCGGGCGCGCTCGACCTCACTTTTTCCAACAGCATCACGCTTTCGCAGAATACAAATTTCACCGTCGATAACACGGGCGTGACGACTTTTTCCGGCGCGGTCGGACAGGATGCGACCGCGCGCAATTTCACGAAGAGCGGCGCGGGAACGCTGATTCTCAGCGGCTCCGCAGCGAACACGCACGCCGGCACGACCACCGTTTCCGCCGGTGTTTTGAACATCCGAAAGGACGGCGCGCTCGGCACGACCGCCGGTGCAACGAGCGTAACGAGCGGCGCGGCGCTGGAACTTCAGGGCGGCATCACCATTGCGGGGGAAACGCTGACGCTCAACGGCGGCGGCATTTCCAGCGGCGGCGCGCTGCGCAGCGTGAGCGGCGCGAATTCGTGGACGGGCGGGATCACGCTCAGTTCGGCCACCACAATCGCGTCCGACGGGGGAACGCTGACGCTCGCTTCCATCACAAACTCGTCGCATCTCGCGACCTTCACCGGCGCGGGGAACATCACCGTCGCGGGTTCCGCCGGCACCAGCACCGGCAGCTTGACGAAAAGCGGCAACGGCACGCTGACGCTCGCAGGAGCAAGCACCTACACGGGCGGCACGAGCATCAACGGCGGCACGCTCTCCATTTCGAGCAACTCGGCTTTGGGAAATTCTTCCGGCACGCTGACGTTTGGCGGCGGTAAGCTGAAGACCAGCGCGGACGTGACTTCGAGCCGTGCAATCACGGTGGGCGCGGGCGGCGGGACGTTCGACACGGACGGCCACACCGTCATCCTCAGCGGCGCGATCAGCGGCTCGGCGGGTTTCACCAAATCGGGCGCGGGCACGCTGCGCATCTCCGGCGACAGTCCGACGTACAGCGGCACGGTGACGATAGCCGCCGGCACGCTCGTGCTCTCCGGCGCGGTCGGCAGCGGCGTGTTCACGATTGAAAACGGAGCCAGCTTCGACGGCCTCGGCACGGTGCAAAATCTCACCGCGCAAACCGGCGGCACGCTCACTCCGGGCGACGCCATCTGCGGTCTGCTGAACACGGGAAATTTCACGCATCAATCCGGTGCGCATCTCTCGCTCGAAATCGGCGGCACCACCGCAGGCGCGGCGTCGAATGGCTACGATCAAATCAGCGTCACCGGCGGCATCACGCTCGCGGGCGATTTGCAGGGCTCGTTGCTCGGCGGCTTCCAGCCAACTCAGGGCGGCCTCTTTTTCGCCATCGTCAACGACGGCACCGACGCGATCAGCGGCACCTTCGCGTCGCTGCCGCAGAGAGCGTCGGTGACTTTCGGCAGCGCGACTTTCGCGATCAGTTATGTCGGCGACAGCGCGGGCGGCACCTTCACGGGCGGGAACGATGTGGTGCTGATGGTCGTGCCCGAACCGGACATCGCGGCGAACCTCGGCGCGGGGCTGGCGCTCCTCGCGGCGTGCGCGCGCAAGCGGGTGCGGCGCGGAGTCTGAGTTGTCAGATGGAAGACCGCGCGCTCCATTGGGCGCATCAGTTCCAACTCGCCAAATCACCAAACCGCCTCCCCTCGCGTGCTGCCGAATCGCAACACGATCGGCCTGCTCTCGCTGCTCGTGGCGATGTGGTACGCGGGCGCGAGCCAGAACAACGGCGCGGCGTATCTGCTGTGCTTCACGCTCGCGAGTGTCGCGCTCGTTTCCATCGCGCACACCTGGGCGAATCTGCGCGGGCTGCGCGTCTCGTGCGGGCCGGTCGCGCCGGTGTTTGCGGGGGAACGCCAGCGCGTGTCCGCCAGCGTGCTCGCCGCGAGTGGGCGCACGCACGCGGCCATTCGGATCAAGCCGCGCGAACGCGGGGAATCGACGGCATTTTCCGAAGTCAGCGGGACGCAGTGGATGCGCGCGGATGTTGGCATCGACGCAAACCGGCGCGGGTTTTTCGAGGAGTTCGACCTTGTCGTTTCGAGCCTGTACCCGCTCGGTTTTTTCACCGCGCGTTTGGTCGTGACGATCCCGCAGCCGCGCTGGGTTTATCCGAAAGTGGAAGGCGCGCGACCGCTCCCGCGCACGCCCATTTCCGCCAAACAGCACGGCGCGGGAGCACGCGCGGAGGGCGATGATTTCGCGGGCGTGCGCGCCTACGCGCCGGGCGAACCGCAGCGGCATATCGACTGGAAAGCGGTCGCGCGCGGGCAGCCGCTCGCCATCAAACAATGGTCCGGCGAAGCGGATGAAACCGTGCTGCTCGCGTGGCCGGACACCGCAGGACTCGCCCACGAAGCGCGGCTCTCGCAACTCGCACGCTGGATCGTCACCGCCGAACGCAGCGGTCGCAGCTACGCGCTCGACGTTCCCGGCACGACGCTCCCCGCCGGTCGCGGCGACGCGCATTTCCACGAATGCCTGCGCGCGCTCGCGCTCTTTCCCGCGGAACCGTCCGCAGTATCCTTAAATCCATCCCATGTCCGCCCCGCGCTTCCTTGAACTTTCCAGCGGTCTCCGCCTCGCGTGGGACGAATACGGCGCGCCCGATGGCGAACCCATCTTCTTCTGCCACGGCTGGCCCGGCTCCCGGCAGCAGGCCGTGCGGCTCGATGCGGCGGCGAAAGAATTCGGCTTCCGCCTGCTCTCGCTCGACCGTCCCGGCGTCGCGCAATCCCAGCGTCCCCCGCATCGCACGCTGCGCGACTGGCCACCGCTGCTCGAGGAAATCGCCGCGCGTCTTGGCGTCGGCAATTTCCGCATCGTCGGAGTCTCCGGCGGCGGACCGTACGCGCTCATCAGCGCATGGGCCTTCCCCGATCGCGTCCTCGCCGCCGCCACCATCTGCGGCGCGCCGCCCATCGCGGAAATGCGCGACCGCACCCTGCTCGCGCCAGCCTATCGCAAGCTCATCGACTGGCACGCCCGCCGCCCCGGCGCGGTGCGCTGGCTCTTCCGCATCATACGCCCGTTCGTCCGCGTGCCCATGCCGCGCCCGCTGCGTCCCCTTGTCTTGAACATCCTCGGCGACGCCGATGCCGACGCGCTTTCCGATCCGGCGATCTTCGAGATTTGCTACGACACCTTTCGCGAAGCCTGGGCCGGCAGCGCCGACGGCGTTTTCGACGACGCGCAAATCTACGTGCAGCCGTGGGGCTTCGCGCCCGAGGAAATTCGCATCCCAGTCCAACTCTGGCACGGACGCGACGACCGTAATTTCCACTGGCAACTCGCCGAAGCTCTCGCCGCGCGCATCCCCGGCGCGCGCCTGCACCTCCTCGAAAACGAAGGCCACTACTCGCTGCCCTTCCGCCAGGCCCGCGCGATCCTCGGCGGATTTCGCGCGACGGAATCGGGCGGGTAAAGTGCATGACACGTTCTAAGATTCCCGCTGCGCGCCGGATTGCTGACAGTCGGTGGAAACAGTCGCCGCCGACATCCACCTTTACACCGCCAATCGCGCCAAATAACCTCCACATCCCCATATGAAACATCCCATCGACTCCGCCCTTTCCCGCCGCTCTTTTCTCGGAAAATCCGCCGCCGCCACCATGGGCGGTTACCTGCTCGGACAGGCTCCCGCCATTCTCCGCGGCGCGGATGATCGGAAGAAGCTGAACATCGCGCTGGTCGGCTGCGGCGGGCGCGGCTCGGGCGCGGCGGGGCAGGCGCTGAATGCGGACTCGAACACGCAACTCATCGCGATGGGCGATGCCTTTGCGGACCGGCTCGAGGCGGCTCACAAAAATCTCGAAACCAGCCAGGGCTCGAAGGTGATGGTGGATGCGAAAAACAAATTCGTGGGGCTCGATGCGATCGACAAGGTGTGCGCGATGCCGGAAGTCGATGTGGTGCTGCTCACGACGCCACCCGCTTTTCGCGCGGAGCATTTGAAAAAATGTGTCGCGGCGGGGAAGCATACGTTTTGCGAAAAGCCATGCGCGACCGATGCGCCGGGCGTGCGGCGTTTTCTCGAGGCGGCGGCGGAGGCGAAGAAGAAGGGTCTCGGGCTGCTCTCGGGATTTTGCTATCGCTTTGCCAATGGCGAGCGGGAACTGATGAAGCGCATTCACGGCGGCGAGATTGGCGAGGTGCGTTCGGTGTATGGAGCCTACATGGGTGGCTCGCCGTGGGAAAAGGAGCGCAAGCCCGAGTGGACCGATCTCGAATGGCAGCTTCGCAACTGGCTGTATTACACTTGGCTCAGCGGCGATCATCTCGTCGAGCAGGCCATTCATACGGTGGATAAGATGATGTGGGCGTTTCAGGACGCGAACCCGGTGCGCGCGTGGTCCGTGGCCGGGCGGCAGCAGCGCGTCGAGGAGAAGTATGGAAACATCTACGACCACTTTGCCGTGTGCTATGAATTCGAGGGCGGACGGCTCGGCACGATTTTCTGCCGTCAGCAGGCGGGGACATGGAGCGATAATGGCGACCGCATTTTCGGAACGAAAGGCACGGGACGCATCGTGTCCTTCCGCAGCCAGGGCTACCAGGGTCTGGACGACACTTCATGGAAGTACGACGGCGAGAAAGCCGACATGTATCAGACGGAGCACAACGAATTCTTTGCATCGCTCCGCGCCGGCAAGCCGATGAACATGGGCGAACAACTCGCGCATTCCACGATGGTCGGTATCATGGGTCGCATGGCGGCCTACACGGGCCAGGTGGTGAGCTGGGAGGAGGCGACCGAGGCGCAGGAAGATCTCCGCCCCACCGAGCCGTTGACCTGGGACATGAAGCTGAAAACGCCGCCGGTCGCGATGCCGGGACGCACGAAGCTGATTTAGGCTGCATTTCTTGCGTTTTTTTGAGTCGCAAGTGCTCAGTAAAAAGTAAGCAGTGGTCAGTAGTCAGATTGCTTCTGACGGCACTGACTACTGCTTATTTTTTACTGAGCACTGCGCACTTTTGCGAAGGAGTTTGAATTCGGCGAAAGCGATGAGGAGGCTGGCACGCTTCCGGCTAAGCACAGGTTTGCAACTTCCAAACCTATGCAATTCGCCAACGAACTCCCAACCACGCAATCCGGTGCCGGCACCCTTCAAATCGAAGTCCCCTGTGGGCTGATCGGCCTTTCCCATCTCCGCCGCTTCGACGTCACTCCGGCAAAAGATGCCTGGCCCTTCGTCACGCTGCACGCGCTCGGCGATGACGAACTGAATTTTCTGGCGATGGAACCCCAAAGCGTCGTACCGGATTACAATCTCGAACTCAACGACTACGACGCGGAAATCCTGGGGCTGGAGAATCCGCAAGATGCCTTAATCTATAACATCGTCACCGTTCATCCCACCGCGAAGAACTACGTGACCGCCAATCTGGTGGCTCCGCTCGTGGTGAACCGCCACACGCTTACCGGGAAACAAGTGATCCTGAGCAACAGCGAACTGTATTCCGCCAAGCATCCCTTGATCGACGAGCGGGACATCCCCGCGGCTGCCATCTGAGCGCGCCATCCCATGCTAGTTCTCAGCCGCAAAGTAAGTGAAAGTATTATGATCGGAGATGACATCGAAATCCGCGTTTCGCGAATCGACGGAGACTCCGTGAAAATCGGCATCGAAGCTCCGCGCAACCTTCCCGTCTATCGCCACGAAATCTATCGTCAGATCAAGGACACGAACCTCGGTGCCGTGTGTTCCGCCGATGCGCGAATCCCGGCGATCCATCTTCCTTCCACAACTTTGAAACCCATCGCTTCATAACCCATGACTATCAATACCAATCCAGCGGCCACTTCCGCCGCGCGCAATCTGAATCGCAGCCAGGAAATGCTGAACAAATCGCTGAACCGGCTGAGTTCAGGATCGAAAATCGTCATGCCTTCCGACGATGCCGCCGGGCTGGCGGTATCGGAAAAGCTCCAGGCGCAAAACCGTCGCCTCGATGCGGCCGGCACCAATGTCCAGAATGCCATGTCTTACATTCAGACGGCGGATGGCTTCATGGGTAGCATGAGCAAGGTGGTGACGCGCATGAGCGAGCTTTCGATGATGGCCAAGGATGTCACCAAAAACGCGGGGGACATCGCGCTCTATCAGCAGGAATTTCAGGTGCTCCAGCAGCAATTGAGCGACACCGTCGGCGGCGGCACGCTGGCCACCCCGCTGGGGACGTTCAATGGCATCACGCTGTTCGGACCGAATGCAACGGGACTCTCCGTAACCATCGGCGAAGGTGCGGGGCAGACGATGACGATTGCCCAGTCTAATCTTCAGGACGGTGCCATGAATGCCATTCTCAAGCAGACTTCTCCGCCGGCTTACGATGTGTCGGTGACCACCGCCAACGTCGCGGATTTGGTCGTCGCGGCGATTCAGGACATTGCCACGGAGCGCGCGATTTTGGGGGCCGCGCAATCCCGGCTCGACGTGGCCTCGACGACGTTGAGCGTGGAAAGTCAGAATCTCGAAGCAGCCATCTCGCGCATCCGCGATGTGGATGTGGCGGTGGAAAGCACACAGTTTGCGAAGCATAACATCCTCGTGCAATCGGGCACGGCGATGCTGGCGCAGGCGAACCAGCTTCCGCAGTCAGTCCTCAAGCTGCTGCAATAAGTCGGCGAGGGTTTTTAGCGGGTGGGTTGCCGGAGCACCTTACTTCCCACGAGGCATCCAGAGCTCGCCGCCATCGAGGTCGGGCATGGCAGTGTAGCCGAGGCGCTCGGCGTAAAGCCGCAGAGCGATTTCGCGATCCGGCTCGATATTCAGCAGGATGGCGGATGGGACATCGCCATC
>JAYVRQ010000192.1:0-6813 GCA_043776145.1 Chthoniobacteraceae bacterium | reverse complement strand
CCGCCCGCGCCCACCGACCGCATCCCTCCGAAAATCCCGAACCACGAAATGGTGCGGACGATCGGGCGCGGGGCGTACGGGGAAATCTGGCTGGCGCGGAGCCTGACGGGGACTTGGTGCGCGGTGAAGATCGTGGACCGGGCGACGTTCGCGAGTGAGAAGGCGTTTCAGCGCGAGTTCGAGGGGATGGCGAAGTTCGAGCCGATCTCGCGGAGCCACGATGGGTTCGTGGATATTCTCCACGTCGGGCGCGATGAGGCGGGCGGGTTTTTTTATTACGTGATGGAGCTGGCGGACGATCACGTCGCGGGCACGCGCGTCGATCCCGCGCACTACGTTCCGAAAACGCTGAAGGCGGAACTCGCGCGACGCTCGCGGCTGCTCGTGGATGAATGTTTGTCGATCGGGCTGCTGCTCACGCAGGCGCTCGGCGAGTTGCACCGGAAGGGGCTCGTGCATCGTGACATCAAGCCCGCGAACATCATCTTCGTCGGAGGGCAGCCGAAGATCGCGGACATCGGGCTCGTGGCTTCGACAGGACAGCTCTCGTACGTCGGCACCGAAGGCTACGTGCCGCCGGAGGGGCCGGGGTCCGCGAAGGCTGACATCTACAGCCTCGGCAAGGTGATGTACGAAATCGCGATGGGAAAAGACCGGCTGGATTTCCCCGCGCTGAACTCGGATCTCTCGGCGCTGCCGGATCGCGAGCGGCTGCTGCGGCTGAACGAAGTGCTGCTGCACGCCTGCGCGAACGATCCCGATCTGCGCTACGCGAGCGCGGAGGAAATGCACGACGACATCGCGCGGCTGCGCGCGGGAAAATCCGCGGGCTCGCGCGGTGCGACGCGCTGGCCGTGGGCGCTCGCGGCGCTGATCGCGCTTTCGATTGCGGGCGCGTTCTATTTTTTCTCGGAGCGAAAAGCGCGCGGCGGTGCGCTGATCGAGACGGAGCCGGCGAATGCGATGATTATTCTCGGCGGCACGATGAAGCACAGTCCGGCGCAATTCAAAAGCCTGCCGGTCGGCGCGCAGACGGCGCGCGTGATGTTGACGGGATACGAGCCGATGGAGTTGCCGCTCGATGTCGCGGCGCGCACCGAAGCGCGTCCGGCGAAAGTGCGGCTCGTGCGCAGTCACGGCTCGCTGGACGTAGCATCCAAGCCGGTTGGCGCGGCGTTCGAGTTGCGCGACGGCGAGCGGATCGTGCAGCGCGGGACGACGCCCGCGACGTTGCGCGAGGTGCCGACGGGCGATTACGCGCTCACGTTTCACCATGACGGACGGGACGTGACCGAGAGCGTCGAGATTCAGCGCAACGAGGAAACGGTGAAGGAAATCGAGTTCGCATCCGGGCATGTGTCGGTGACGAGCGACCCGGCGGGCGCGGAGATTTTTGTGGATGGAAAAAGCCGCGGGGTCGCGCCGATGGAAACCGATCTTCCCGAGGGCGCGCATGAAGTCGTGGCGAAATACAAATCGTGGCCGGAGCAACGACGGGAGATTCGCAGCGCGGGCGAGGCGAAGGTCGTGGTGCCGTTCGAGTTTGCGTGTGGCAGCGTGAAAATCACGAGTGCCCCGGCAGGCGCGACGGTCTTCGCGAATGGCGTGGAAATCGGCGAGACGCCGCTGCCGCTCGAAGACATCGAGCCGGGCGAAGTGCGCTACGAAGTGCGGCTCGCGGGCTTCAAACCAATCGAGGTGAGTGGCGTGGTGAAGCCGGCTGGGCAGACATTTTTGCCCGCGCGTTTCGTGAACCGCGCCGGGCCGCAGCGCGGGCAGCCTTGGGAGAGCAGCTTGGGCGTGAAGTTCATGCCGGTGGGCGAGGTGTTGATGAGCGTGTGGCTGGTGCGTGTCGTGGATTACGAGGGATTCTGCGCGGCGACCGGACGTGCGCGGCTCGTCACGGATTTCGCGCAGGACAACACACATCCCGTCGTGCGCGTGAACGCGGAGGACGCGGTGGCATTTTGCGAATGGCTGACGAAACGCGAACTCGAAGCGGGGCAAATCGAGGAAGGGCAGCTTTACCGGCTGCCGACCGATGCGGAGTGGAGCCTCGCGGCGGGAGTCGCGAATGAAGGCGGTGCGACGCCCGAAGAGCGCGATGGCAAGTCGCGCGATTTTCCGTGGGGCAAACAATGGCCGCCGCCGCCGGGCACTGGCAATTTCGCGGACGGCGCAGGACGACGCGCGGGGACGATCGCGGGCTACCACGATGGCTTCGCGCAGACTTCACCCGTCGGAAGTTTCGCCGCAAATGCACTCGGTCTTTTCGACCTGAGCGGAAATGTCTGGCAGTGGTGCGACGATTTTTACAAGCCGGGCTCGCGCTGGGGCGTGCTGCGCGGCGGCTCGTGGGGCACGGCGGCGGCGGGCGAATTGCGCACGTCGTACCGCAACGTGGTGGATCGCTCGGAGCGCGATGTGATTTACGGATTCCGCTGCGTGCTGGTGGTGGAATCGGGGCGGTAAAAGGCGCGTCTTTCTTTGGCAATCCCGAGTGATCGTTTATCCCCATTTTTCGCTCGTCCTCACGCTTCACCTGAGAACGAAGCGCGGAAAGTAGTCCCGAGCTTCAGCTCGTAGCGGCGTCGCCATGAAATCCGCGCGCCGTGCTCGCAGCGGCGTCTCAGCGCAAAGTAGTCCCGAGCTTCAGCTCGTAACTACGTCGCTGCGAAATCCGCGCGTCGTGCTCGCAGCGGCGTCTCGACGCGCTAAAGCGCGGGACTACTTTTCGACGCGCTCGCGGCGCTACGGCTGCGCGATCCGGTAGAAAAGCCGTGTCGTGTTCGGGGCGGCGGCGGTGTCGGTGTAGGTGGTGCTCTCGCCTTGCGCGGGCACGGTCGGGGCCACGTCCGTCCAAGTGCTCAGGTCGGTGGAATACTGCACGCGGTAGGTCTTCCCGGCGTGGCTGTTCCAGCGCAGCGTCGCCGTCGCCCCGGCCTGGCCGGCGCTGGCGGTGGCGATGCTGGTGATGACGAAGGGCGGCGCGGGCCGCGGGGGCTGATCCAGCTCGACGGCTTGCAGGGCCTTGGTCAGTTCGGCGAGGTCGGCGGGCGGATAGAGATCGGCGCAGGCCTGGCGGAGGGCCACGTAGGCTCCGTTGAAGGTTTCGCTGTTCGCGTAGTAAGTCGTCAGCGCGCGATACCAAATCTGCTCCACCTTCGCGAGGCCGAGCCCGGCGATGGTGGTGCCGTTGAAGGTGCCGCCCATCGCGGTGAGGTAGGCGGCTTTTTCCGGGACGCAGGAGTTATGATGGACACCGCCGCGATCGTAGGAGTCATCACCGCGATAGAACTCTGGATGATGATAGCGGTCAGGAAGTGGGTAGCTATAGCCCGTGAGTTCAAAACCCATCAACGGATTAGCGTAGTTCCTTACCCCAAAGTAGGGAGAGCCTGTCCCAAAAATCCAATCATTACTTCCAGTCTTGTAATACTCAAACGCTTCACCCGTGATGTCGGAGTTGCTTTCGTTGAGCGCGCCTGATTCGCCGTGATTAAACAGTGTGTTGTAGCTTCCGTCTGTGTTGAAGCTTTTGTAATTCGCAACTGCATGCCCGTATTCATGCGCAAAAACATCGTCGCCGAATGAGAAGGCGCAAAACCACAGATTAGTCACATTATATAGTGCTCCTACTGGGCATGTGAATTGACCCGATGTTACAACCGATGAGCCGTCCAGATCGGCAAAAATCTTTGTCTCGCCGTATGGAGCGCTAGCCGAGCCATCCCCGATTCCGCCGTGGTCATTGCCTCCATCTCTTCCGAATTTGGAAAGATAATAGCCGTGGATCAAGCCAGCGAGGTCATGCAGCTTATCCACATCGGTCGAGCCATAGGCCGGGCCGGGGACGGGATTCGGGCCTCGCGCTGGCCGACCCTCGGAGCGTCCGAAAATAAAGAAATTGTAAAAGGCCGATGAACCTAAATCCATGATGCAGGTGCCATTGGTCTTATAGCTGGTGCAGTCGAAGACCTTCCGGTTCAGCCGCTGCGCGTTGGACCTGCGTTTGACGAGGCTGGAGTCGATGGCGTCGATAAAGAAGGTGTCACTCACTTTGCCGCCCGGCGCGCCGAGCACCACCTCCCACACGAGGTGCGTGGGCGTGGCGCCGGACTGATTGGTGAGAAAGGCTTCGTTGTAGAGCCAGAGCTTCGGCGGCTTGAGGGATTCGAGGAGCCCTTTGGCCGCCGCGTCGTCGAGGCTCCCGCCGCAGCACTGAGGCTCGGGTGGCTTCGCACCCGCCGCGGCGTTCTGGCCGGCAAGGAGTTTGGCGGCCTCGATGGCCGCGTCAGCGTCGAGCTGCGGGACCGGGTCCACGCTGCCTTCCGCGATGGGCAGGGTGCGGCCATTGATGGTGGAGAGCGCGCCGTCCGGGTTGGCGTGGACGAGGACCTCGCTGCCAAAGACGGGGACGCCGTGGTGCCGCTGCCCGTAATGCACATGGCTCATGCGCAGCGCGTCGGTGTGCGCGCCCTGCGCGTGCAACTCGCCCGCCGCGACGCCAAACTGCGCCGCGTGCGGAGCCAGCAGGGCCGTGCCCCTTGCCATCGCCGCCTCGACCGTGAAGACTTTCGCGGCAGCGGATGGCAACGCGCCCGCGGAGACGGCCCGCGCAGGCGGAGCGGCCTTGTTCCGCAGGGCGATCGTCCGCCCCCGGCCATCGCGCACGATTTCCAAATCCTCCGCCGCCGAAACGGCCCCGGCGCAAAGCGCGAGCACGGCACAGGCGAGGAGCAGGCGGGATGGGTTCATGCGGAGGCGGGCCAATTGCGCAGAGAGTAGCACGCGGCTGTGCGCGGCGAAACGCGAAAGTAGTCCCGAGCTTTAGCTCGTAAAGGCACGGCCATGAAATCCGCGCGCAGTGCTCGCAGCGGCGTCTCTGCGCGCTAAAGCGCGGGACTACTTTGCTCCGCGCCGCCCAATGTCGATCCGGCCATGATGGCGGGGAGCACCGCTTTCCAGCCGGGAAACGCGCCCCTACTTTCCTGGCTCTCGCGCCGGAGCGGACGCGCCCGCTTCCGCCGCACGGCTGCGGTCCTGCGCTTTTTGCCGAACCTCATCGCGCTTTTTCGTCAGCCGCTCGGGCCAGGTGAAGGTGGGCGCGGTCGATGGGTCGTAGCCGGCGAGGTGATCGCGGAGGCGGGTCGCGGGCTTCGTGTATTTCAGCTCGGTGTCGCCGAAGACTTCGCGGCAGAGCGCGGCCAGCGCGGGATCGTATTCGAGCAGTTCGACGCGCGTGTTGACGTGGTTGTGGTCGTGATCGTTCTCGCGGTTGTTGTCGAACCACGACTGCACGCCCTCGGCGAAATACTCGTGATGATTCACCGACGCATACTTGCCTTTCCACAAGCCGGCGGTCATCGCCGCGTCGTAGGCGGCTTTCACGCGCCCGTCGAAGGTCGGGTCCACATTCACCATGCCGCGCAGGTGAATGTTGTGCGCAAATTCGTGGATGAGAATGTTCTCCGTCGCGTAGGGATCGCCGGGATACGCGAGCAGATTTTCCTCGGCGCTGGAGCAGAGGGGATCGGTCTGCGAGCCGCCCATGCCGCGCGCGCGGGCGTCCCAAAAATCCTTCGGCGTCATGTGCTCCCAGCCGGGCAGGTCGGTCGTGAATTCGTTCCAGCCGATGAGGCACATGCGCGAGCCGCTGGCGATCATCGCGGCGCGCACGTCGGGGCGCTTCGCGAGCATGAGGTTGATGAGGTAGGCGGCTTCCTTCAGCGCGTAGTCGTTCACTTTTTCCGAAGCGACGATGGGGTAGCCATCCGCGCTCAGATACTTTTTGTAAAATGCGGGAATCTTCAGCTCGGGCGGAGGCGGCGTCACCTGCGATGCGCCGCCAGAATTCCACAGCCGCTCCAGCAACTTTTCCATTTCGGGATCGTGCTTCCGCAGTTCCTCGCGTGTGAATGGGTAAAAATCGTTGCGCCCGAAAAACGCCTCGCTCGTCTCGGCAAAATACTCCTGCGGATTGGTCATCGCATACGCGCGCTCCGTCGTGTTCGCGCGTCCCCAGCCGTTCCAGCGTTCGACTTTATCGTAGCTCCCGGCAGCCTTCGCGCGCCCGTAGGCGGCGGCGATTTCCGCGTTGTCGAAACTGAACACGCGGTCGTGATAACTGTGCGCGAGTTCGTGCAGCACGAAGTTCGGCATCCGCTTTGTCTCGGCCTCGAAGTTGCGGATGTCCGTGAACTCGACGCCCTTCACCATCGCCGGATTGCGCTGATGCTCCACGAGCCAGTCGCGGCCCGGATGATATTCCGCGCTCGGTTTCACGCCGGGATATTCCGGCGAAAACCACAGCGTCACCTCGCGCAATTTCGCCAGTGCCGGAGCGGGCACGACGCGGACGATTTCCTGCAACTGTGCGGTCAAAAGTTCGAGCGCCTTCGCGGTCGCCTCCTTGTCCGCATCCAGCAATTGCCCGCTCACTTTAACGGTCCAGCCCTCGATGAGTTCATCCGGCTGTCCGGCGGCGGAGCACGAAAAAATCGCGGCGCAAAAAACGAGGAGTGCCGTGGCAGAAAGGGTGGGGGATTTCATTCGGATGGATGGATTGCGAAGGTCATAACCCACGGTGATTGCATTCGTCAGCCGCGGAATGATTTCAAAAAAAGGGGGCGCCCATGACAGGCGTCCCCTTTTTATTTCCTGAAAGACCGGCTGTTATTCCGCAGCTTCGATCTTCGTCAGCGCGATGGTCTTCTTGCCATCCTTCTCGGTGATGACGCCTTCGGCTTTCACCTTCTTGGTGTCCTGGCAGATGTTCTTGTGGAACGCCTTCGCGACATCGTTGTTGTCGGC
>JAYVRQ010000191.1:0-6816 GCA_043776145.1 Chthoniobacteraceae bacterium | reverse complement strand
CGGGATCGCCCGCTGCGTGAGACCGCCGACGCCATCCATGCCGTTCGGCAGGATGATGCCGTGCCAATGCACCGCGGTCGCGGCGGGCAGTTTATTGGTCACGTACATGCGGACGCGGTCGCCTTCCACGACCTCGATGGTGGGGCCGTGGACTTGGCCGTTGTAACCCCAGCAATGCGCTTTCAAGCCCGGCGCAAATTCGTGATCGCGCACTTCCTCGGCAATGAGGTGAAAGACCTTTACACCTTCGACAAGTTTCCACGGCAGCGTCGAGCCATTGAGCGTGACAGTGGGCGTGTAGTGCTTGCCCGGCTCGCCTGGCTCCGGGTGCGGCGCGCATGTCCACGCGGGCGGCTCGGGTTTGCCATCGGCGGGTTTCGGTTTTGCGCTGGGATGCGGCTCCTGCGCGCTCGCATTGCGCGGAAGTGCGGCGGCACCCGCGAGAGCGGCAGCGCCCGTGATGAGTTCGCGTCGGGTAATCATAGAGCGTGTTATTTCGAGTTGGTCTTGGTGGAAGCGCGGGCGCGGAGATTGCCGCCGACGGTGCGCTCCAGCTCGGCGCGCGCGGTCCAGTAGTCGCGCAGGGTTTCGATGGCTTTGTGCTCCGCTTCGATTTGCTCGGCGCGTGTGGCGAACAGCTCGTAGTTGCCGACGAGCATCCCGTTGTATTGCAGCAGCATTCCGGCGGTGATCGCGCGGCGGGTCGGCACAACTTCGGTCTGGTAAAAACGCGCCGCCTCGCGCAACGCCGCGAGTTTGTCATGCTGCACGCGGACATCGGCGCGGATGCCGATGGCGATCGCTTCGAGTTTGCGCTCGGCGCGGCGGAGTTCGGCCGCACTTTTCGCGATGCGCGCCTGGCCTTGATTGAAAAGCGGCAGCTCCAGCGAAAGCCGCGGGCCGGTGACATTCGTGCGGTCGGGATCGCGCTCCGTGTCCACGCCGAAACTCAACGCGCCGATGTAGCGATAAGTCTTCGTGAGGCCGAGCGCGCGCACCACGCCTGCGAGTTCCACCTGCGCCGCGCCAAGGTCGAGCCGCTGCGCCACGGCGAGCGATTCGAGACCGCGCAACGCCACGTCATTTTCCGGGAGCGGCGGCAATCCGCCGGCGACCGTCCAAGCGGTGTCGCCGCCCCACAGGCTGAGCAGGCGGTTCAGCTTTTCCCGATGCTCGCGCTGCGCGTTCTCGGCCATCGCCAGTTCGAGGCGCGCGTCGTTGTAGGCCGCCTGCTGCCGCCCGAGCGCGAGGTCGTTGATGTTGCCCGCCTCATGCTGGCGTTGCGCGAGGTCGAGCGCGCCGTTGCCGATCTCCGCGACGGTGCGGCGGTGCGCGAGCATCGCGTCGTCGGCCTGAATGTCATACATCGCCATCTTCACCTCGGCGACGAGCCGCACCGCTTCATCCGCGACGCGGAGTTGCGCCGCCGCGAGATGATCGGCAGCGACACGCTTGCGGAGCGGCAGCATGAGCAGGTCGAGCAAATCGAACGCGACGGCTTCCTCCCAATTCGGAACCTTCGGCGCGCGGTCGGGAAAGCGAACGCTCAAATCAATGGACGGATTTTTCCACATCCCCGCCTCGCGCAAGTCCGCGGCGGACACACCCACGTCCTCGAAAGTGGCGAGCAGTTCGCGACTGTTGAGCAGCGCGATTTGCACCGCGCTGTTCACGGTCAGCGGCTTCTTCAAAAGCGTCCGCACCTGCGCCAGCGCCTCCTCGCGCGCCGCGGCATCCTGCTGCCAGCGCACCGCGACGCCGGTGCGTTCCTTCACGGCTTTCTCCACCGGACGCGACGCAGGTTCCTTCGCACTTCCGGCAAATGCGGGCAGTGCGAGCGCGAGGAGCGCGAGCGATACAGCGCAAATTCCGAAACCGTGTCCGGTCCCATTTGGCCCGGAGGGCCTGCGGAAATTAGCCGGCGGCTCAAGCCACCGGACCCGTTGCCAACCAGATCCCGTCCCGGAGGGACGATGGAAATTAGCCGGTGATGAAGCGAGTCCGCGAGCGGGAACCACCGGACCCAATTCAAAAACGCGATGGAGTCGGAATGCGCATCGTTTTTTCCATCGTTCCTCCGGGACGGACTCTGGTTGCCAATGGTTCCGGTGGCTTGCGCCACCGGCTAATTTCCGCGAAGCCTCCGGCTTCAAAGACGGGACGGAGTTTTCTGCATTGGCGCTAGCGATGGTCATGTTTCATCTCCGGTTTGGCGTCGGTCTTCGGCGCGTCTTCCGGCGTGCCGGAGACGGGGCCGTAGGCATCCCACTTTTCCTGCTCCTTCATTGCGGCGGAAAGGAGCGCATGGGTTTTGCGCGTCGTCCCATCGGGACGCAGCGAAGTAGTGCGTGCGATGCGCGCTCCCTCGGGAGCCTGCGGGCTGGCAGGACTCGCCGCAGTGAGCGGCGGCGGTGCCGAAGCGCAACCCGCGAGGAGTCCTGCTGCGGCAAAGAAAATGATTGGGCGAATCATGGAAACGGCGGCTGATTTTCCTGAGCAGCGCAAGGCCGCCCGGCGCTTACGCACCGGACGGCACGACCGATCAGGGCAGCGTTACTTTTTCGGAGCTGCGTCCTTGACCATCTTGGTGAACTTCTCGGGCTCCTTGTTGAAGTCCTTCACACACGACTTGCAGCAAAGATACACGTCGGTGCCGCCGTTGGAGACTTTGACGACTTTGCCGTGCTCGCCGAGCGCCTCGCCGGAGACGGCACATTTTTTCAGCGGGTAATCTTTCGGCACGCCTTTGGGCGCGGCGGAGTCGGCGATGGCGAAGGTGCTGCCTAGGAAGACAGCGGTGAGGATGGCGATGGTGGATTTGGTTTTCATGTTTTGATGTGATGTCTGAATTGCCTGCCGTTGGTTTTTGAAACGTCGCGTCCTGCGGGCAGCCCAGCGCGGGCCACGACGGTGCGGATTGGTGAATGACACGCGGACACACCGCGCCCGCACGGGCGCAGGGCTGCGTGGCGACACGGCTGAACTATCCCGCCGTTTGACGGGTGCCGCGTCGCTACGTCAGAAGGGGCGGAGCGTGCGCCAGCAGGCTCCGTTGGAGAACGGTCTCCGCGAAAGAGTGGCCGCCCGGCGGCCCCGTATCAGCAATCGCCACCGCCGGACGCTCCACGGCAGCCGGCGGCAAAGGCGACGCGACCGCAAAGACCACGAGCCCGAGAACCCGGTTGGAAAACTGAAATGGCTTCGCCGATTCCACAGTCACCTTCAAACCCTTGCAACATTCGTTCATGTTGCCCTTCGCGGGCTGGCCCTCGTGCGACGGACAATGCGGGCAGGCACCGGTCGCTTGCACACTGGAACTCAAGACCTCCCGCAGCATCCCCAGCGCACAGTGATTGCTCGCGACAAACCACGCGAGCACGCACGCCAGGGTGGCGGCAAACTTGCAGAAATTGGTTCGGAAAGCACACATCTCAGGCTACGGCGACACGCTCGCAGATGATGGGACGCAAGTGACGGCGACCGTCCGGCGGCGCAGACGAGCGTTTGCGAGTTTGGACGAAGACTGTCCGTTTAGAGTTGAGAAGCATCGACCCGGTGAAACGACATGGTCGGCCCAATCCCTCAAAGTATTTTCGTCGCGTCTCGCCAAACCCGGGGAGGTGGAAAATCATCGGTTCAAATCCACATCTTGCGGAGCAGCCACGTTTTCACGAGTTGTGTGAGGATCACGTAGCTAAGGACCGTGACGCCGAGGATGGGCCAGTAAAGCCACGGCAGCGCGGTGAACCCGAGGGCGCTGGCAGCGGGAGAAGTGGGCAGCCAAACGGCGACAGCCATGACAAGGATGGTCGTCAGAGTAAGTTGCCAGTTCGCTCGTCCTTGGATTATTAGAGTAGTGAATCCGCGAGGCGGGCCACATTTTGTGCGACGCGTTGCGCGAGGGAACGCTTCCGCCAGATGGCTAAATCAAGGAGGTCGCTTTCCGCGAGATAGCGCTCTTGCACGGCGCGGAGTTGGGCTACGACCACGCGGTCATAAATGATGAAGCTGACTTCGGCGTTCAGCGCGAAGGAGCGGATGTCGATGTTACTCGATCCGAGGAGCGCGATGGAGTCGTCCACGCTCAGGTGTTTCGCGTGGAGGAAGCGCGGGCGATAGAGATGGACGTGGACGCCGGCGGTGAGGAGGTCGTCGTAATAGGATCGCTGCGCGAGCTGGGTGAATGGCTGATTGGCGTGGAGCGAAACGATGAGGCGCACTTCGACGCCGCGCCGTGCGGCAGAGCGCAGCGCGGCGAGAAAGGGTTCGTCCGGCACGAAGTAAGGCGTGGTGATGACGACGCGCTGCCGGGCTGCGTAAAGCAACGCGATGAAAAACTCCTCGGCATTTTCGCGTTGATAGCCGGGGCCGCTCGGCAGCAATTGCGCGGCGGACACGCCGGTGGAGGGTAGCTCTGGGAAAAGCGGGGCAAAGTCGAACGTGGCTCCGGTTTCGATGAAGCGATCCGCGAGCAGCACCGCCTGAATTTGCGCGACGACCGGGCCGGTGACTCGCGCCACGAGTTCCTCGTTGGGATGTCCGGGCACAAACGTGGGATCGCTGATATTCTGCGAGCCCGCGTAGCCGATGCGACCGTCGATGACCGCGAGCTTGCGATGATTCCGCAGGTCGAAGCGCGCTGCATTATGGCGGAAAAATCCGACCTTGAGCATCGCGATCACTTCCACCCCATCGCGTCGCAACTCGGCACCCCACCGAGCAAGCCCGGCCCGCGAGCCGACGGCATCGGCCATCACGCGGCATTGCACGCCGCGCCGGGCGGCACGAGTTAGCGCGGAGGCGACACGCTCGCCGGTGGCATCGGGCGCGAGGATGTAGGTAAGCAAATGGACGTGGTCGGTGGCCGCGTCGATGTCAGCCACGAGCCGCGTGATCGAGCCCGCGTAATCCGGGAGTAGCTCGACCGCATTTCCCGCAAAGGCTCCGAAATCCCCGAGCCCCGCGGCGAGTCCGGGAATGTGTGCGAGATAGGTTGGCAGCTCGGGCGCGCAGACGAGGTGCGCCTTTTGTTGCACCTGTTCCTGCACGATCCGCTGCGAGGCGAGCATCTGCTGTTCGATGCGCGCCTTTGGAATCCGAATGCGACCGAAGAGCGCGTAAAGCAAGAGCCCCGGCCACGGCAGCAGAAAAATCAGCAGCAGCCACGTCCGCGCCGCCGCCGCAGGACGGTGCTGCGGCACATAAACGAGCATGATGAAGCGGATCGCCCATTCACTCGCGAGGTAGATGGTGCTCCAGCGCGACATGTGCAGTTGAGGATGAACGGCGCGCCCAGCGGTGTCGATGCCCGCCCCTCATCGGAAGTGTCCTCATTTGAAATCAGCGCATCATCGCGGCCATGTGCCTGCACGCGCGGTCCGCGTGCTGGCGGTCTTGGTTTGGGTAAATGCGCCCCTCGCTCTGGCTGGTGTCAGTCGGTCGCTGGGGTGGGTGCGCCCTCACCACTGGCCTTGCGTGTCGGCGCGTGAAATTTTCGGTTTGCGTCTTGGCGCGAGCGTTGGAACCGGACACCTATTCGGCGCTTCCACCGAACAAAGAATTCATAGAAAGGAAATCAAGCCATGAACGACCGAGACTAACGCCGCTACGAGCGCCTCACCCGCGTCCAGACTTTTGGCCGCGAAAATTCCGCCGATTCGCCGCAGGCAGTGAAGCGAAAACGCATTTCTCCAACGGCGGAACCACGCCGCCCAAGCCCAATCCATAGACCTCCAAGTTATGAACAACCCCGAGAATTAACGATACCCAAGTATTTTGAAGGCGAGAAGCCGCTGCCCTACTCACGCATTGCCACAACTACAGACCGCTTCTCTGAGGATTGGTTGCGACGGGAGTTAGCACGGAAGAAGGGCAGGATTTCGCTGTGTCTGCGGTTTGCCGGGTTTCCCGACGACTCGCTCGGTTACGTGTTCAATATCGAGCAAGCGGGCGAGGCGTTTCGTATCAGCGACATTACAGGCAAGCAATTGCTCAGCGTTCCGAATCTCGGCGAACTTGCGGCAATGGTTTTGCACGTCAGCGGGATGAGCTACGACGCTGACTGGCAGGCGGAGTTTCAAAAGATGCGAAACCAAATCACGTCGAAGACGGGACCGATTTAGTTTCCTATTGCGACTTGGATTTTCTCGTAGGCGGTATCCGGCTTGTTGCCAGTTGTCACAATGACCCACGCGCCTTCAACGACTTTCAAGACGGCCCATTTCAGCTTCGACGACAGCCACACGGCGGCTGCGCCGTCTGGATACTCGGCTGGATTCGGTGGCGTGCGCGATGCCGCCGCCCGCGAATAGGGAAATCGTGCCACGTCCTGGCAGCGCCGCCCGCCCGAGTTCAGCGAGGGTGTCGGGATAGTGCTCAGGTGGTTCGCAGCGGATGTTGGTTGCGCGCTGGAGGTCACAGATTCCCCGAAAATTTTCCGTCAACCCGAGCGCCAGCGTCCGCGTCTTGAATCGCTCGTATCGCTCCGCCTCCACCTTCATCTCCGCGAGTCCCGGCGTCGTAACGGGCAACCTCGCCTCTAATGCAATGCGCATCAACTTCCCCATGTTTCCTTCCTCGGCTTTGAATCGCTCGCCCTTCGGTTGTTCTTCCGACGTGATGAGCGGAGTCGAGATGTCGATGCCCTTGATGCGACTGCCCTGATTGTAGAGCCAGGTGTAATCGCGGGTCTGCGCGAGAAGGTATGCGTCGAAAAGCTGATGCGCTCGACAGCTCTTCCAATCAGCTCTTGGACATATTCGCGGTTGGTCATGCGGCCCGGTAAGTAACCGGGACTCCGCACAGACTCCGAGCAAT
>JAYVRQ010000190.1:0-2118 GCA_043776145.1 Chthoniobacteraceae bacterium | reverse complement strand
CGCTGGCACCGGAGTTAGTAGGAAAAGCGAAGCCTGTTAGCGGGAGGAACATGGCTCTCGCGGCTGTCGGCGTGCTCATTCTTCTCGGCGGCATCGCTAGTCTTTTAGTCTGGCATTTCAAAACACCACAGTCCGGGCCGCGTGAAGAAGCCCCGAAAAATTCGCCACCCATCGCGGCGGTAACTCCGGTGGTGCGTGGAGAAGTTCCGAAAGGCTGGTCCACGAACGACTCGCGCGGCTCACGTCCGCAAGACTATGATATTTCCGTCGATCGCAAGGTCGCGCACAGTGGCAAAGCCAGCGCGACGCTCAAGAGTATCGTCGCCAATCCCGAGGGTTATGGGGCGCTTCTGCAGACGTTCGATCCGAGTTTCCTGCGCGGAAAACGAGTCCGCATGTCCGCCTACGTCCGGGCACAGGATGTAAGTCTGTGGGCAGCACTAGTCATGCGTGTCTATGGTGCCGACGCGAACAGGCCCGTGGTGTTCGATAACATGCAAGACCGCCCCGTTCACGGGACGACGGACTGGCTTCGCCACTCCGTGGTCCTGGATGTCCCCGAAGACGCCACTGCCATCAATTTTGGTGCAATGCTGGCACGCTCGGGGCAGATTTGGGTGGATGACTTCACTTTTGAAATCGTCGGCCAGGACACCGCCACGACTTCCAACATCCAGATGCTGAAGGGACCGAAAAATCTGAACTTTAAGGAATGAAGCCATCGCCCTCCCGATTTTTTGCGAAACAGACCAGTAACCTAACTAACTAACCAGCAATCCTAAATATGAAACTAACTCCCTTGAAACTAACCGCCGCGTGCCTCGCCATCGGCATCGGTGCAACCATCGCTGGCGAAACTCCCAAAGGCTGGTTCGCCGCCGGCAGCCATCCGAAGGACTATGAAATGTCCACCGATCCGAAAATGACGCACGAAGGCAAAGCCAGCGCCTCCCTCAAGTGCATCGCGGCCAAGCCGGAAGGCTTCGGCACGCTGATGCAGGGATTCCAACCCGACAGTTATCGCGGCAAGCGCGTGCGGATGTCGGCTTTTGTGAAATCGGTGGATGTCAGCGGATGGTCGGGCCTGTGGCTGCGCGTCGATGGCGCGGATAACACCAAGCCGCTGGCCTTCGATAACATGCAGGACCGGACCATTCACGGAGCCTCGGACTGGACAAAATACGAGGTCGTCCTGGATGTCCCCGAGCAGGCGCAATACATCGCGTTCGGTGTGCTGCTGAATGGAGCGGGGCAGGTTTGGTTCGACGACTTCAAATTCGATGTCGTCGGGAAAGAAGTCGCCACGACTGGTGGGAAGGCAGCGCCGGGACCGAGGAATCTGGATTTCGAGGAGTAATCGCGAGAGCGCACAAGGAGCGGCGGTTTCCGAACCGCCGCTCCTTGACGCGCATCCCTCAGCCGAGGAATCCCAGCGGCGGCGTGCCGCTGGCGGTCGCGTAGAAATTCCCGATGTTTGGCAAAATAAGCGGCAGGCTCGAGGCGGGGACGCCGAGCCAGAGCGCCATCTCGGCAAAGAATTGATCGCAACTCGTCGTCGGGATGAGACGACCGCGGCCCGTGTCGAGCGGGTTGATTTCCGCGCCGGTGTCCGGGTTCACGGCGAGGCTCGGATACGTGCCGTAGATTTTTTTCCCGACGACACCGCCGCCGACGACATACGCATTTCCGCCCCACGCATGATCGGAGCCCTGGCTGTTGCTCGTGAGCGTGCGGCCGAAATCCGACGCGGAAAAAATCGTGACGTTCGGCTGCACGCCGAGCGCAGCGAGCTGCGCCCAGAAGGCACCGAGCGCGGCGTCGATTTCGGGGAGCATCGCCGCTTGTAACGCGAGCGTGTTGCTGTGGTGATCCCAGCCGCCGCGATTCACGAAGAACGTCTGCCGCACGGCCCCGAGCGCGACGCGGCCCATGATGGCTTTCGCGACCTGGCGCAGTTGGCGTCCGACGCTGGTGTTTGGAAAAACGATGCCGCCGGGCAGCGTGCCGGCGGTCGCCGTGGAGTAGAGCGCGTAGGCGTCCTGCGCGGCGCGGCGCTTTTTCTGAAAGGTCTGCTGAAAGAGATTCGTGTAGTCCTGAGCGAGTTGGCTATCGACGGCG
>JAYVRQ010000189.1:0-6835 GCA_043776145.1 Chthoniobacteraceae bacterium | reverse complement strand
CGCGATTTTTTTCGTGGCTGTAGGAACTCATCCCAAGGCACATCCGCCATTCATCCGTAGTCGCCGTGCGATAGCTGTGCGTCGAGCAGTGCAGCATCACCGCCGGCACGCCCGCCTTGTGCGCGGCAGCGATCCCCTCGACGAACGCATCGTCCTTCACATCGCCGAAGCACTCGTTGTGCAGCACCACGTCGTACCCTTTCCACCAGTCTGGCTTTTCGTAAATGCTGACGCGATGATCCTTCCCCGGCCCGCCCTCGTGGACGATCGTCCACTCCACATTCGCGCGGGCGCTGATGCCTTCGCTCAGGATTTTTTTCTGCGCCTCGTAATCGTGACAGCACCCGCCGCACACCATCAGCGCGCGCAGCGGTTTCGGCGGATCGGCGGCGAACACGGAGACGCCAAGGGAAAGGAGCGCGAGGAGGGTGTGGAGGAGTTTCATGGGCGTGGGTGAAGGTTCGGGAGCTTTGCCGCGCACCGCCCGCGTGGCGAGCAGGAATCGCCGGCACCCACCGTCATTCGATGTTGGATGTTGGGCGTTCGATGTTGGATGTTCTGCGACTTAGTTTTCCAAAGTGAAACCGCAACCCGCCACATCCACCCGCACCGATTCCGCGCCCGCCCGCGGTCGCCAGCGCAAGAATGGCGCTTGGAAAAAAGGGGTGCCGTATGTCGTCGGGGCGGCATTGCTCGCGGTGATCGTGTATGGGTTTTTGCCAAAGCCCATCGAAGTCGAAACCGCGAGCGCGGGCACCGCGCCGCTCACCGTTTCCGTGCTCGAGGAGGGCAAGACGCGCATCCGGCATCGCTTCACGATTTCGCCGCCGATCGCCGGATTTTTGAATCGCGTGGAACTCCGCGCGGGCGCTCCCATTGAAAAGGGGAAGACGGTGCTCGCGACGATCCAGCCGCAGCTCGCGAGTTTTCTCGATCCGCGTTCGCGGGCGGAGGCGGAGGCGCGCGTGAAGGGCGCGGAGGCTGCGCGGATGCGGGCGGAGGCGGAAGTCGAGCGCGCGCGGGCGGCGCTGGGGCTGGCGGAAAAGGAGCGCGTGCGCGCGGCGGAATTGAAGGCGAAGGGCGCGGTGTCGCTGAAGGAATTCGACACGGCGGAGGCGCAGGCGGCGATGAGCGGGCGCACGCTGCGGGCGGCGGAGTTTGCGCTGGAAGTCGCGGGCTTTGAAAAAGCGCAGGCGGATGCGGCACTGATGCAGGCTCAGTCTCCGGGCGATGCGACGGCGAAGCCGGTGGAGATCATCGCACCGGTGAATGGATTCGTGCTCAGCGTTTTCGAGGAAAGTGCGCGCGTCGTGGCGCAGGGGACGCCGGTGATGGAAGTCGGCGATCCGGCGGACCTCGAAGCGGAGATCGAACTGCTTTCCAGCGACGCTGTGGGCGTGCGACCGGGCGCGGAAGTTTCCATCGAGCAATGGGGCGGCGGTGCGCCGTTGCGCGGAAGCGTCACGCTGATCGAGCCCGGCGGGTTCACGAAAATCTCCGCGCTCGGCGTCGAGGAGCAGCGTGTGAAAGTGCGCGTGAATTTCACCGACCCGATCCCGCCCGAGCATCCGCTCGGCGACCGCTTCCGCGTCGAGGCGCGCATCGTGACGTGGCACGGCGAGCGCGTGCTCCAGGTGCCGACCGGCGCGCTTTTCCGGCGCGGCGGCGACTGGATGGCGTTTCTTTTCGACGCGGGAAAAGCGCGCCTCGTGAAAGTTGAAATCGCCCACAACAACGGCGTCGCCGCCGAAGTCGTGAGCGGTCTGCGCGAAGGTCAGCGCGTGCTGCTGCACCCGCCGGATACCGTCGCGGATGGCGCGTCGGTGAAGGCGCGCTGAGGACTTGTCTCGCGCCGCCGCCGCCGCTTTAGTGCGCGTCTTCACTTTTTCCAAAACCCGACTTTCCCAATGGCCATCTACATCGAAATGCCGAAACTCAGTGACACCATGACCGAGGGCACGCTCCTCAAATGGCTCAAGCAGGAGGGCGACAAAGTCGAAACGGGCGACGCCATCGCCGAGGTCGAGACGGACAAGGCCACGATGGAAATGGAGGCGTTCGACGACGGCATCCTGCACAAACATCTCGTCGCGCCCGGCTCGAAGGTCGCGATCGGCGGGAGGATCGCGCTGCTTTTGCAAAAAGGGGAAAAGGCTCCGGCGGACGGCGAGGCGATCCCGGAAAGTCCAAAGAACATCGCGGCAAAGGCGGACACGACCGCGCCTCCCGTGGCGGTGAAGGCTTCGGCTGCTCCTGCGGCGAGCACGAGTGGGGAGCGGGTGAAAGTTTCGCCGCTGGCGAAAAAGATCGCGGCCTCGAAGGGCGTGGAGCTTTCCAGCTTGAGCGGGACGGGGCCGGGCGGGCGGATCGTGGCGAAGGATGTAGAAGGTGCGAATCCCGCCACCGCCAAAGCCGCGCCGATTGCCGCCACGCCTGCGGGCGCGGGCGACCAGCGGATTCCGCTCAGCGGAATGCGGCGCGTGATCGCCGAGCGGCTGCTCGCCAGCAAGACGACCATCCCGCATTTCTATCTCCAGATCGAAGTCGATGCCGGGCCGCTGATGAAGGCGCGCGCGGCGTTGAATGCAGTGACGGAAAGCGCGGGCGGGCCGAAATTTACGGTCAATGATTTCATCCTGAAAGCGGTCGTGAGCGCGGCGGTGAAAGTGCCCGCGGTGAATGCCAGCTTTGCGGGCGACGCGATCATTCAATACGGCAGCGTGAATCTCAGCGTCGCCGTCGCCGTCGAGGATGGACTCGTCACTCCGGTCATTCGCGATGCGCAGAAAAAATCGCTGCGCGAAATCAGCGAGGGCATCAAAGATCTCGCGGCGCGCGCGCGCGGCAAAAAGCTCAAGCCCGAGGAATACGCGGGCGGCACCATCACTGTCTCGAATCTCGGCAGCTACGGAATCGAATCCTTCAGCGCGATCATCAATCCGCCGCAGGCCATGATCCTCGCGATCGGTGCGATCGTGAAAAAGCCGGTCGTGAATGAGGAGGGGCAAATCGTCGCCGGGCAGCGCATGAGCGTCGGCCTGAGCGCGGATCATCGCGTGGTCGATGGCGCGGTCGGCGCGACGTATCTGGCGGAACTGCGGAAGCTCATCGAGAACCCGACGCTGATGCTGTTGTAAAGCGACGGCTTTCGCGGCACCGCTTTTTTCTACAATCGCGACAGCCGGAGGCGTTCGTTCATTCCGCCGCAGCGCGGGCATGCGGCGAGCGCGGCGTCCGTCTTGTCCTCGAACTCGAAGCCGCAGCGCGTGCAGCGCAGGATCGTGCGGAAGGCTTCGCGCTCGCGGCGATGCCGGGTCCAGCCGTAAAAAATCCACGCGCCGAGAACCGTCGCGAGCAGGAGCGTGACGTAGATGAGGACGAGGACGGGGAGCGTGACGCGGATCATTCCGATTTCAGATTTTTGATTTCAGATTTCAGATTTTCGCCGTACGCGTCGTCGCCCCATGCGACGGTCGCCATGCCCCAGGCGATTGGGGATTCGGCGGGTTGAAAGTCGAGGCGGGGAAGTTGCGCGGCGACTTGGGCGTCGAGCGCGGGTTCGCCAGAGGAGTGCTGGAGAAAAACGTAGCGCACTTCGCCGCGGTCGGTGACGCCGATGAGGTAGGTCGCGGATTCGAGCGGCGCGGTGGCGCGCGGATCGAAGCTCCATGCAGGGTCCGCTTTTCGCGCGCGTGCGGCGAGATCGCGCGAGAAGGTGATGCGCGTCGGCGCGGGCGGCGGCGGGGCGCTCGCGAGCTGCGCGAACTGCGCGCTACTGCGGATGATCGCGAGCGGGTCTTTCGGCGAGGGGAATGGAACGACCGCAGCTTCCTCCGCAACGGTGCGCGGCTGGGTGCGCACGGTTTCATACGAGGCATGGTATTTCGGCTCGATTAAACCGGGAGGCTCGACGCCCGCGGCGGATGCGATGAGCGCGGGGTCTTCGGCTTCGATGCGGCGGAGCAGCGCGCGATTTTCCGGCGAGGTCGGCAGCAGCAGGCTCACTTCCGGCGCGGGCGGCGGGATGGTGACGCGCGGGGGATAGACAATCTGGAAAAGAAAAAATGTGGCGACATGCACCACCGCCGAGAGGACGAGCAAGCCGAAGAACGCCCAGCGAAAGCGGAGCGGCTTTTCCCACGCGAAGAGCAGCTCCGGCGTGTCGGGGCCGCCGTTCATCGGCGTTCGGATTCCGTCGCGAGCACGATCGAAAAACCCTGCGCGAGCCCGGCGTTCATCACCTGCACGAGCGTGTCGTATGGCGTCGAGCGGTCGGCTTTCACGATGAGCGAACGTCCGCGCGCCTTCCCGACGGCGAGGCGTTTTCCGAGTTCTTCGAGCGTCACTTTTTCATCCCGGAAAAAAATCGCGGCGACCGGCGCGGCGGTGATGCTGACGATGGGTGCGTCGCCCTGCGGCGTCAGCATGTAAGCCGAAACGGGCAGCGTGACCGCAAGCCCCGGCTGGAGCATGAAGCGCGAGCCGAGCGCGAAAAAAACCACGACCAGAAAGCACACGTTCATCAGCGGAATGACGCTGATGAGCGCAGGGTTGAACTTGAGATTGCGCGTGAGTTTCACGGCGGGCCGAAAATTACTCGGAGCCTTTGCGGCGCGACGCGCTCGCGGTGAAGTCGATGATGTCGGGCGCTTTCCGGCGGTCGGTGATGAGGTTCACGATCTCGATGCCGGCGCGCTCCATGTCATGCAGCAGCGCATTCACGCGGCCCGAGAGAAACATGTATCCGACCGCGCACGGGATGGCGACGACGAGCCCCGCCGCCGTCGTGAGCAGGCTTTGGTAAATGCCGCTCGCGATGTCCGTCGAACTCGCGAACCCGGACTGCGCCGACATGTTCACAAACGCCTCGATGAGTCCCGTGACGGTTCCGAGCAGACCAATGAGCGGCGCGACGACGGAGATGGTGGCGATGATGCCGAGTCGCCGTTCGAGCCGCGGGACTTCGAGCTGCCCGGCCTCCTGCACGATCTCCTTCAACTCCGCGCGCGGCGCTTCATGCCGCACGAGCGCCGCGTGGATGACCCGCGCGACTGGCCCCGGCGTGCCCGCGCATTCCGCGAGCGCCTCCGCGAAACTGCGCCGCTGGAGCAGATTCGCGAGGCCGCGGATGAATTCGCCCACGCGAATCTGTGCCCGATGGAAGTAAGTGACCCGCTCAAGGAACACAGCCCCGGCGAGCACACTACAGAACAGAATGAGCCACATTAGCGGCCCGCCCTTTTGCATGTAGTCGATCATGCGCGCGTTGTAGTGGAAGTTTCGCAGCGTGGCAAGAGTCGCCACGCTCTGCCCACGCGAGGTTCGTTTTTTAATTTTGACCGCTGCCCGTAAATACTCATACAACGACGAGCGAATGGTTTGTTCCGATGATTACTGAGATCAAGTTTGCTTGTTCGCATTGCGGCCAGAAAATCGCCGTCGGGTCCGACGCCGCCGGATGGGAAGTGGAATGCCCGACGTGCCAGAACTCCGTGACCATTCCCGACGCTCCCCCGCCGATCGCGCCGCGGCGGAAAGAGGCAGGCGTTCAGGAAAAACTCACGCCCGCGCAAGCGCAGGCCGAGATCAAAAGCCTTTACAACGAACGGCTCGCGCTGCGCAGCGAAGCCGCCAGCCACAAGCAGCGCGCCGCCACTGCCGAGGCCGCGCTGGGAGCGATACAGGGCGAAGGCGATCTCCAGCGCCAGCGCCTCGAAGCCACGGAAACGCAACTCGCCGCCACCGAGCGCGAACTCGCGGAAAGCCGCGCGGCCGCCGGGCAGGCTGTCGGCGAACGCACCGCCGCCGAGCAGGACATCGCGGATGTGCGCAGCGAACTCGCCGCCGCGCATGCCGCATTCGAGCAGATGCAAACGACCGCCGCGCTGAACACGGCGCGGCTCGTCGAAACGGAAGGGCATCTCGAAGCGGCGGCGGCCAAATTGCGCACGCTCCAATCGCAGTGCGCCACCGCGCAGGGCGAAGCGGAATCGCTCCGCGGCCTGATGGACAAGGACGAGGCCAGCCGCGAATTCCTTTCCACCAAAACGAAGCTCGTGACCGCCGAGGAGGAACTGCGTGCGCGCCGCCAGTCCGCCGCGCAACTCGAAGCCGATCTGCTCGCCTCCGAGACGGAGCGGAAGCGGCTCGACGAGGAAAGAAACGCAATGCACCGGCGCGTCGCGGAAGCCTTGAAGCAGGCCGAAGATTTGTCGAAAGATCGCTTGAACGCCGACAACGAAAAACTCCGCGAACTGCTCGACCGCCAGAACGAGGAACTCAAAAACTGCTTCCGCGAACTCACGCGCTTCCGCCGCGCGAAACTCACCTTGAAAATCATCTGGGCGCTGACCGCGCTCGGCATCACCGGCCTCGGCTACTTCTTTGTGAAAATCCTGCCGACGATTGAGTGGTCGCGATGATAACAAGGAGCGGTGGTTTCCCAACCACCAACCCCAGGCCCCGCGAAGCGGCTAACTTCCTCCCCGCCGCGATGAGACTAGCCGCTGCGCGGGAAGTGTGATCGGCGCTTGGGAAAGACGCCGTTCCTTATCTCACTGCCTCGCCTCGTTGCGCTCCATCTGCTGCTCCCACCGCAGTCGCTGCGCGATGGCCTGTTCGCGCGCCTCATCCTCGCTGAGCCGGCCCACATAAAAATCCCGCGTGCGGCGTTTGTTCGGGCTGGGACTGCCGCTGGCCGTCCAGACCACGTATTGAAACACTTTTTCCCCGCGCCTCACCGGCTTGTTCCGACGCCGCACGCCGGGGATCCCCGAGGTGTTGCGCGCGGTGCGGCGGCGGGCGAGTTCGCTGCGCGAATACGGGCGCAGGTCGC
>JAYVRQ010000188.1:0-6840 GCA_043776145.1 Chthoniobacteraceae bacterium | reverse complement strand
TCATGTTTTTCAAAAACTCCTTATGCCCCGGCGCGTCGATAATCACGTAAGGTCGCTTCGCCGTCTTGAACTGAATCTGCGTCGTATCAATCGTGATGTTCTGCTCCTGCTCTTCGAGCAGCGCATCGAGCAGGAAGGCATATTCGAACTCCATCCCCTCTTCCTTACACGCGGCTTGTATCTGCTCCACTTTTCCATCAGGCAGCGATTTCGTGTCGTAGAAAATCCGGCCGATGAGCGTGGACTTCCCGTGATCGACATGGCCGACGAAGACGACGCGGAGACGTTGGAGATTTGCTGCTTCCTGAGTGGTCATTACATGAATCCTTTCGCGCGAAGTTTCTGCATCGCGTTCCGCTCGTGATGATCCTGCGCCCGTCCGGCGCGCTCGCTGGTTTTGGTCGTGGCGAGTTCGTCGATGATTCCGTCGATCGTGTCGGCCTCGCTTTCCACCGGTCCGGAGATCGGCCAGCAGCCTAGGCTGCGGAAGCGGTAGCGTTTTCCATCCTTCGCGGTGCGGGCGAAATACATCTTCGGAATCGGGATGCCTTCGCGCTGGATGTAGAGCCAGATGTCGCGCTCCGTCCAGTCGAGCAGCGCCTGCACGCGGACATGTTCGCCGGGCGCGCACGAGGTCGTGAACTGATTCCAAAACTCCGGCGGCTGGTCTTTGTAATCCCACTCGAAGTCTTTCGTGCGCGGCGAAAAGTACCGCTCTTTCGCGCGCGTCGGGTCTTCGTCGCGGCGGATTCCGGTGATGAGCGCGTCCCATTTGTGCTCGGCCATCACCTGCTGGAGCGCGGCGGTTTTCAACTCGTGGGTGACCGTCACCGGATCGGTCGTGTCGTAGCCGATCGGCCCCGTCTTCGCATATTCTCCGCGTCCCGCGCGCGCGTCCTCGTTGATCTTCACGATCAGATTGAGCCCGTGATATTTCACCGCCCAATCGCGGTACTCGATCATCTCGGGGAATTCGTAAGTCGTGTCGATGTGCAGGAGCGGATACGGGATGTGCCCGGCGAACGCCTTCTTCGAGAGCCAGATGAGGACGTTCGAGTCCTTCCCCATGCTCCACGGCATGCAGATGTTTTTGAAATGATGAAACGCTTCGCGAATCAGGAACACGCTCTGCGCTTCGAGCACGTCGAGATGCGCGGAGTCGTTGCGCGTGCTTTTTTTGGGGAAGAACGCGGGCGGTTCCTCCGGCGCGGGCGCGGCATAGAGTTTCGAGTAGGCGGGATGTGCGGAAAAATCGGACACGGAGATTGCAGATGAAAAAGGACGGGCAGGAAATCACGCCGCGCCGCACTTGTCTATTTGGAAGGCGGACCCGCCGCCGCTATGACGCAGTTCGCGTCACTTCGCCGGCATGAATGGCTGCACCACGCCCGCGCCGTCCTTTGCATACGCGATCCAGACGGTGTGCGTCTTCGCATCGAGCGCGATACTGCGCGCGCCGTCGCTGGACGCGACTTCGCCCGCCGACACGAGCTTGTCTTTTTCCACGTTCAGGATCGCGATCTTCCCTTTCGCGCTGGCGCAATACACGCGATGCAACTCCGCATCGTACGCGATCTGATCGACGCCCGCGGGGATGTCCGCCGACGCGATCACATGGCCGTCTTTTTGGCTCATCATCGCGAGCTTCCCATTCGCGCCGGCCAAGAGGATCGCCTCGGCCTCCGGCACCATCGCGATGCCGTGCGGGCCCGTCGCCGGGGCGGTTGGCCATTTCGCCGTCACCTTGTTCGTGGCCACATCGATCACCGCGACCACGCTGCCCGTTTTCATCGCCTGAAAAGCGTGCGTGAATTGCGCGTCGAAACCGATGTCCTCCGGCGCTTCGCCCGGCAGTTCCACGGTCGCGACCACCTTTTTCTCCGTCGGGTCGATCACCCACAAATCCTTCCCATCGTCGTGGCCCACATACGCCATGCCCGACTTCTCATTGAAAGCCATCAGGTCCGCCGGTCCGCCCACCGGCACCTTCGCCACGACTTCGAGTTTCATGGCGTCGATGACCACGAGCTGTGGCGGTTTGCTGACGCTCGCGAAATAACGCTTCCCCTTCGCATCCACCGCCGCCGCCTGCGCCGCACCCGTCGGCACGATCTTCATGACTTCCTGCTTGTCGATGTCGATGATGTCGAGCGAGCCATTGCCCGTGTGCGCCGCGAGCAGCCTGCGTCCTTCCACATCCATCGCGAGAAAATCAAACTTCCCGTGCGTCCCCGCGAGCACGAGCGGCTTCCCCGCTTCCAGTAAATCCGCCGCGCGTCCCGGCAGCGCGTTCGCGAAAAATAGCGCGGCACAAAATATCGTGTGTCGAAGGATGGGAAAATTGGGAGCGAAGGGAGTGGTCATGCGCGCGACGCTAGCGGGCTCGCGCGCACGGGAGCAATGGCGAATGCGGAAATCGGCGGCTGCGCTGCAATTCAGATGCTCTCGCCGAGAAACGTGTGAATGCCGCACTCCGCCTTGTCGAAGCCGGTCCATCTCCCGGCGCGTTCGTTTTCACCGGCGTCGGTCGGGCGCGTGCAGGGCCAGCAGCCGATCGAGCGGTAGCCGCGGTCGTGCAGCGCGTTGTAGGGAATGTGGTTCGCCTTGATGTAATCCCACACGGCTTCGCGCGACCAGTTGGCCATCGGGTTCATCTTCAGGATGTAGTGATCGCGCAGCACGTCGAAGTGATACAACTCGACGATCTTCGTCTTCTCGCGCGTGTCGCTTTGCTGGCGGCGCAGGCCGGTGATCCAGACGGCGAGTTGCTCGAACTTTTTTTTCAACGGCTCGACTTTGCGCAATGTGCAGCACAGGTCCGGCTTCGTTTTCCAAAGCTCGGGTCCGAATTCGCCGGCCTGCTGCTCGGGCGTTTGCTCGGGGACTAGCGCCTCGATGGGAATCCCGAAGCGTTCCTCCAAGCGCCGCTTCAAATCGTAGGTCTCGGGAAAGAGCAATTGCGTATCGAGCGTGAAAACGGGCAGGGGGAGGCGAGCCTTGATCGCGTGGTCGATCATCACGAGTCCCGCGCCCTGAAAGCTCGTCCCGATCGCCGCGCGCGCGCCGAAACGCTCCGACGCCCAGCGCAGGACATCCGTGAGGGGCACGGTCTCGAAACGCTCCGCGAGGTCGCGGATTTCCTCGCGGCTGATCTCGTCGTTGAGCAGGGCCACGGTTTAGCCGAGCGCCTTCGCGGCATCGACCACCGACTGCGCGGTCATGCCGAGGGCTTCCATCACTTTGTTTCCCGGCGCGCTGATGCCAAAGCGGTTGATGCCCACGATTTTTCCATCGAGCCCGACAAGCTGATGCCACGGATCGGACACGCCCGCCTCGATGGCGACGCGCTTGCGCACGGCATTCGGGAGCACCGACTCGCGATACTCCGCGGACTGCTGCGCGAAACGCTCGAAGCACGGCACGCTCACGACGCGCGCGCCGCCGCCGAGCGTCTTGGCGGCGGCGATGGCATGTGCGAGTTCGCTACCCGCGCTGAGGAGGATCACTTCCAGCGGGCCCGTTTCTTTCACCGCAATGTAAGCGCCCTTCGCGACACCTTCGCGCCGCGTGGCGACGGGAATGTCGTTGTAAATCGGGACGGCCTGGCGCGTGAGGGCGATGAGCGTGGGGCCGGATTTTTTTTGCAGCGCGGCGACGAATGCCCCCGCCGTTTCCTCGGGATCAGCGGGGCGGATCACGTCGAGATTCGGGATCACGCGCAGACCCGCGACTGTCTCGACTGGCTGATGCGTCGGCCCGTCTTCCCCGACGCCCACGGAGTCGTGCGTGAAAACGTAAATCACCGGCAGATGCGAAAGCGCCGCGAGCCGGATGGCCGGACGGCAGTAATCGGCGAAAACAAGGAACGTCGCACCGCTCGGGCGGAAGATGCCATCGTACGCGACGCCGTTCATGATCGAGCACATCGCGTGTTCGCGGATGCCGAAGCGGATGTTCCGCCCGCCGAAGTTCTCGGGATTAAAATCCTTGTCGCAATTGATGTAGTTCAGCGTCGATCCGTAAAGGTCGGCGCTCCCGCCGATCAAGGCTGGCACAGCTTCCGCGACCGGCTGGAGCACATCGCTCCCGGCCTTGCGCGTCGCAATTTTCGAGTCCGCCGCGAAGGCCGGAATCTTCGCGGACAAGTCATCGGGAATCACACCACCCAGCGCATTCTGCAATTCCTTCGCGCGCACCGGATGCGCCGCCGCCCAGACTTGGAATTTGCTTTCCCATTCCTCGTGCGCCTTCGCGAGCTTCGCCTTGTGCTCGGCGAAAAAGGCGCGCGTTTCCGCCGAAACGAAGAAGTGCTCCTCCGGCAGTCCGAGCGACTTGTGCGCTGCGTCGATGAACTTCGCGCCGCCCTCACCGTGCGCCTTCGCCGTCCCCGCGACTTCCGCAATGCCTTTTCCGATCAGCGTCTTCGCGATGATGAACTGCGGCCTTCCCGTCGCGGCCTTCGCCTTTTCAAAAGCGGCGAGAAACGCCGGCATGTCGTGCCCGTCCACCGTCTGCACGTCCCACTCCATTGCCTCGAATTTTTTCGCCGCGTCCTCGCTCTGCGATTTGTCGGCCATCGCGTCGAGCGTCACTTTGTTCGAGTCGTAAATGAGCACGAGATTATCCAGCTTGTAATGCCCCGCGAAGGATGCCGCCTCCATCGCCACGCCTTCCTGCAAGCACCCATCGCCCGCGAGCACCACGACATGGTTATCGAGGATCGTGTAATCCGGCATGTTGAAACGCGCCGCCGCCATCTTCTGCGACACCGCGAGCCCCACGGCATTCGCCACGCCCTGCCCGAGCGGGCCGGTCGTGCATTCCACGCCATCCGTCTCGTGCGCCTCGGGATGTCCGGGCGTGAGCGAACCCATCACGCGGAAATTTTTCACCTGCTCCAAAGTCATCAGCGGATACCCCGCGAGATGCAGCCAGCCATACAGAAACATCGACCCATGCCCCGCGCTGAGCACGAAGCGGTCGCGATTCAGCCAGCGCGGTTCTTCGGGATTGTAGCGCAGCGCCGCGCCGAAAAGCACCGCGCCGACTTCCGCGCAGCCCAGCGGCAGGCCGAGATGGCCGGACTGGCATTTATGGACCGCGTCCATGGCGAGACCGCGTGCTTCGTTGGCCGCGCGCGAGAGTGCTTCGATGTTCAAATTCATAGGTCGTAAAAGGGCCGTGAGATTAGGAGCCACCCCCGCGAAGTCAAGGGAGCACGGCGCGCGGATCGTGTCCTAATGTGGAGCAAGCCGCTGCGCTACGGCAGCAGCGCCGCCCCGGCTTGAAGATCGGGCAGCCCCCACGCTTTCCATTTCGCCTCATACTCGCCGCGCGGGAGCAGGGCGTAATGCGGCCGCGCGTCGGCGCGCAGGAAGCGGATCATCTTCACGAGATTTTCCTCGGCCATCGTGGTGCAGCCAGCGGTCGGGCGGTCGGCTCCGCGGCGGATGTGGAAGAAGATCGCGCTGCCCGCGCCGGGCTGCGGCGGGTCGGCGTTGTGGCGGATTTCGACGAGCCAGCGATACGCGAAATCGCCGTGTCGCATCTTCTGTTTCGCAAACCACGGCGGCGGGTTTTGCGGGTCGATGGTGACGTGCTGGTTGTAGTGCGGGAGCGTCGGGTCGTCGATCCAGGCATCGGCGGTGGTGACGATGTGGAATGGGTAGCTCGCGCCGTCGGGGAGCGCGGGGTCGTACGTGTAGATGGTACCGATGCGGAAGACACCGGCGGGGGCGCGTTTGTCGCGCTCGGTTTTCGCGAGGCCAGGCTCGCCGGTGCCGAGCACGCCGCGTCCCCACGCGAGACCGGTTTTTCCGTAGAGCACGGGCCACGCATTCGTCACGGGTTTCCACGCGGAGCCGCTGCGCTCGAAGCATTGCAGGCGGCCCGTGCTCGCATTCCACGATGGCGCGATGCTGACGATGAGTTGCTTCACGCCGTCGAGTTCGCCTGCGTGTGCGGCGGCGGGCAGCGCGAGGAAAAGCACGGCGGACTTGATGGCGCGAAGTGAGCTTCGCATCATCGGCATCTTGAAAAATCTCCAGCGCGTCGGCGCAATCTTGGTCATCATCGCGGCGGCGTTTCTCGTGTACTGGCCCGCGCTGCGCAACGGATTTGTCTGGGATGACACCGCGCTCGTGCAGCGCGATCCGCTGATCCGAAGCTGGCGGCTCATCCCCGAGGGCTTCCGGCATTTTCTCTTCCTCGACGCGACCGCCTCAAACTTCTACCGCCCGCTGCAACGCCTCTCCTTCACGCTCGACTACGCGCTGTGGGATCGCAGCGCGGGCGGCTGGCATCTCACGAGCATCTATCTGCACATCGCGGCGGCCATCGCGCTGTTTTTTCTCGCGGAGAAAATGCTCGCGCGCACGGCCTGCGCGGGCGCGATCGCGGTGCTGTGGGCGATCCATCCGCTGCACACGTCGGCGGTCACTTATATCGCGGGACGCGCCGATCCGTTGCAGGCGTTGTTTGGATTTTCCGCGCTCACCTTCGCGCTGAAAAGTCTCGGAAAAAACTCACGCAAAGGCGCAAAGGCGCAAAGGCCGGACAACGCCGCTCCCACCTTTGCGCCTTTGCGCCTTTGCGTGGGTTTTTCTCCGCAGCTTCTCAGCGCACTGGCGGCAATTTGTTTTTTAGGCGCGATGTTATCGAAGGAAGCGGGAATTTCCGCGCTGCTCGTTTGGTTCGCGATCCTCGCGTGGCATCGCGTACCGCGCGCGGTTTGGGGAAAATGGATCGCGCTGGGTGCGGCGGTCGTCGCGATTTATGGCGCGCTGCGTTTCACCGCCGAATCCACGCCGCCGCCAAAGCAGGACGCGCCGCCGCTCGCCG
>JAYVRQ010000187.1:0-6848 GCA_043776145.1 Chthoniobacteraceae bacterium | reverse complement strand
GCGGCGTGATGATGCCTCTTTTCGCGCTCGGAAAAACGCAGGAATTACTCGCGATGTTCTTCGATTTTCGCAAACGCGGCTGGATGAAACGCGACACGCCCATCTACATCGGCGGACTCGGCGCGAAGCTCACGGAAGTCCACGACAAACTCGCGCACCACGCACCGCGCCTGCGCCACGATCTGCAACTGCTCGATGCCGTCGCGCCCTTTGTGGTGGCCGGTCAGCAGGCGCACACGCTCCCCTTCAAGCCCAACCGCGTCTATGCGCTCTCGAGCGGCATGATGACCGAGAAAACGCTCTCGAACAGCTTCGCGCGGCACATGCTCGGCGATCCGAAAAACCTGCTCGTCTTCGTCGGCTACGCGGACCCCGATTCACCCGCCGGAAAAATCCGCGACGCACATCCAGGCGACATCGTGCAACTCAGCCCCGAGTTCGCGCCGCAGCCGCTGAACTGCCGCGTGGAGAAATTCAATTTCAGCGGCCACGCCTCGCGGGAAAGTCTGCGCGCGTATGCAAACAAAGTGACGCCGAAAAAAATCATCCTCGTCCACGGCGATGGCGCGGCGGTCGAGTGGTTCCGCGAAACGCTCGCCGCCGATCTGCCCGGCAGCGAAATCCTCACACCCACGCCGGGGCAGCCGATCGAGTTGTGATGTGATGGAGCGACGTGGCTTGCCGCTCCAGCGGCGAGCCGGCTTACTGAATGGACGCCCTCGTTCCCAAACTCCGTTTGGGAATGCGATTGCGGGCGAAACTCCGTTTCGCGCGGGCGGGGTGTCCGCGTGCTGGCCGCACACCAAACCCGACCCGCAGAGCATCCCCGCCTGGGAAACAGAGTTTCTCTCCCAAGTGCGTTCCCAAACAGAGTTTGGGAACGAGGACGTTGCATCTTGTGCAGTCCATCCCGAACCTTTCACCGCTTAATCTCACTCCGATTTTCCCGGTCTTTCTTCACCGCGTCCTCCGTCTGCCTGCGCACTTTCTCCAGCGCATCGCGCACCTGCTCCAGCGCCTTCGCGATTTCGCCCGATCCTTTCATCGCCTCGTCTTTGGCGACGGTCGCATCCCTCACGGCCTCGCTGATCGCCTTCGTCGTTTCCCGCAGCGCGCGCGTTGCGTCCTCGATGCTTTTCTCGTCGGCGCCCACGCCGCGCAGCAGCTTCGCGATCCCTTCGACCGTCTCACTCATGTCCGGCGCATTCCCGACCACCACTTTCCCGCTCTTATCGACGATGACGGACTTCCACGAAGGCTTATTCCCGAGCAGCCTCGGCAGCCAGTCCTTGTTCGAGAAGGTTTCCCCGAGCGGCTGATCCTCGTGCGTCTCCAGCTTCGCCTCGATCGTGGACTGCTGGCCGCGGCGGAAGTAAGTGAGCTTCACCGCGTCGCCATCTTTTTTCGCGGCGACGAGCGTGCGGAACTGGCTGGCATTGGTGAGCAGTTGATCGTCGAGCTTCACAAGCACATCGTTCTTTTGCAGCCCGGCTTTTTCCGCGGGGCCGCCGGGAATGACGCTGCGCACGACGAGCCCCGTGCCCGGCTCCAGCGGCAGTTGCGCGCGCACTTCCTCGGAGACCTCTTCGGGCGCGACGCCGAGCCAGGTCTTGCGCTCGGGTTTTGCATTCAGCGTGATCGCTCCGCCATCCACCTTGATCTCCGTCGCGTTGCCAAACTCGATCTCGCGCGTCTCCTTCTTCCCATTCACGTCGATGGTCACAGTCGCCTTTCCGCTTTTGCCGGATGCCGTCGCCGTCGTCGTGCTGAATGATTTCGCGCCGGGCACCAGCGGCTCGTTTTGCTTTTCCAGTTCCACGGCAAAGGCGGCGCTGGCGAGGAGGGCGATGGTGGTCGTGAGGATGTGTGGATTTAGTTTCATGGATTTTTTGGTTTCAGAATGTTTCGAGCGCGACCGGGATGATCTCCGAGCGCGGCTCCCGGCGGCGCAGCGTCGAGTGGCCGTCGTCTCCGGCGTAAGTGATGTCATCGAGCCACGTCGCGCGCACGATCCGGTAGGGGCGCGTCAGCTCCCGCTCGATCACCGCGACCTCGCGCACCTCGATGAGCGTGCTCGTCTGCTTGATCGGGAGGAAAACGCGGAAGTCGGACGGCTGCGGCCCCGTCGCGACCTCGGCGGGCTTTGGCTTCGGCTCGCGATGGAAGGTGAAAAACAACGCGAGCGCCGCCGCCGCCGCACTGAGCGGCGCGGCAAATCGCACCCAGCGGATTTTTCCCGGCGCGGGCGGCTCGGCGGCGAGAAGATCGCGCATCAATTCCGGCGACGGTGCAGCGGGTTGCAGCGCGCGGAGACGCTGTTCGAGATCGTCGCTCAAGAGCGCACCTCCTTCAGCGCCGCGCGCAGATGGTCGAGCGCGTAGCGATAGCGCGAGGCCGCCGTGTTCAGCGGGATGCCGAGCGTGTCGGCGATTTGTTGAAAAGTGAGTTCGCTCCACGTTTTCAGCACCACGACTTCGCGCAGATGGGTGGGCAGGTCTCTCACAGCGCGTTCGAGTTCATCGTCGTGCGCAGGCTCACCGGCAGGCGCCTGGAACCACTCCGGCGCGACGTGCTCGCGCAGTTCGCGGCGGTTGTTGCGGCGCGCGAGATCGATCGCGCGGCGACGGATCGTGGCGAAGACGAGCGCATGATCCGGCGTGCATCCCCCGCCCCGCCGCCACACTTCCACAAGCGCATCCTGGAGCACGTCCTGCGCGTCGGCCTCGCTGCGCGTTTGATCGCGCGCAAAAAGCAGGAAGCGGCGCGCGCTGGCTTCGAGCCAGGTGCGCCAGAGATGGGGAGATGCGGTGTGGTCCACGCTTGGTTCATTCGAGTTTCGCAAAGGGAAGCGAAGCCGCCTGCGGTTTTTTGTCTGTGCGCGCAGAAAAAAATTGTGTGGCTCCTGTGCTTGCCGCTCCCATCCCAGCCCGACAGTTTGCCCGCCATGCAAAGCAACCCGCCCGAATCAAAAGGCCACCGCTCCGGATTCCTGAAAGTGACCGCGATCCTTTTCGTCCTCGCGCTCGCCACCGTGCGGCTTTGGCCGGAGTTGGAGCGCAACATTCAAGGCTGGTTCACCGTCGGCATCATCCTGATCGGGCTCGCGCTGGTGCTCATCTGGTTCGCGTTCCTGAGCCGGTTTCGCTGGTGGCTGCGGCTGCTCGGTCTGCTCGCGGTCGGGCTCGCATACGTTGGAATTTCAAAGTCGGTGCGCGTGAACGGCACGTTCAGTTCCATCGGACTTCCCCGGCTCGTGTGGAAATGGAAGCAAACGCAAAAGCCCGCACTCGCCGACGCACCGGCCAAAACGCCGCCGCCCGCGCCCGCTGCGAACATCCCCGAGGTGCCACAATTTTTCGGCCCGAATCGCGACGGCATCATCACCGGCGCAAAGCTCGCGCGCGACTGGAACGCGACGCCGCCGAAACAACTCTGGCGGCAACCCATCGGCGCAGGCTGGTCCGCCTTCGCCGTGGCTGGCGGGCACGCTTTTACACAGGAACAGCGCGGCGAAAACGAAGCGGTGACGTGCTACGACATGCTGACGGGAAAGCTGCTCTGGACGCACACCAACGCCGCGCATTTCTCTGAATGGCAGGGCGGCGACGGCCCGCGCGCCACGCCCACCGTGCTGCGCGGACAAGTCTTCGCGTACGGCGCGACGGGCATCCTCGACTGTCTCGACGCCGCGACCGGCAAGTGCGTCTGGACGCGCGATGTCCTGAAGGAAAACAACCTCGCGAATCTCAAATGGGGCGTGAGCGCATCGCCGCTCGTCTTCGATGAAATGGTCGTCGTCAGCGGCGGCGGCACGCACGGCCCGACGCTGCTCGCGTTCGTGCGATCGACCGGAGAACCGCTCTGGCGCAGCGGCGCCGACCAGCCCGGCTATTCCTCGCCCGTGCTGGCGACGCTCGCCGGGCGGCGTGTCGTGCTCTCCTTCAATTCCACGTCGCTCACCGCGCACGACCCGCTCACGACCGAAGTGGTGCTCCGGCATCCGTGGTCCGAGGAGCGCATCCCGAAAGGCGCGCAACCCGTCGTGCTCCCCGGCGACCGCGTTTTCCTCTCCGCCGGATACGGCACGGGCTGCGTGATGCTCCAGATCAAAGCCGGCGCGGGGAACCAGCTCACCGCCACGCCCCTTTGGAAAAATCTGCGCATGAAAAATCAGTTCAACAGCATCGCCGTGCGCGACGGACATTTCTACGGACTCGACGACGGCCAGCTCGCGTGCGTCGAGGTCGAAACCGGCGAGCGCAAATGGAAAGGCGGGCACTATGGCTCCGGCCAGTCGCTGCTCGTCGATGATCTCGTCCTCATCCAAAGCGAGTCCGGCCCCGTCGCCCTCGCCGAGGCGAAGCCGGACGGCTTCCAAGAACTCGGCCGCATCCCCGCGCTCAGCAGCAAAACGTGGAACCACCCCACGCTCGCCGGTCGCTACCTGCTCGTGCGGAACGATCAGGAAGCGGCGTGCTACGAACTGCCGGTGCAGTGAGATTCTAAATCGGCGGTGAGAACTGAGGCGAAGCCGCTACACCGTCTCCGCCACGGGATGCACCCACGGGGCGCGGTATGGGCGGGCGAGAAGTTTGTTCGCCTCGTCGTCGCCGATGACTTTGAACGCTGCGGGATCCCACGTCAGCGTGCGACCGAGTTGCATCGCGATGTTTGCGAGGATGGACGATGCGCTGGAGATGCAGCCCTGCTCGATGTCCGCGACGGGACGCCCGCGCGTGGCGATGCAGTTCAGCAAATCCTTCATGTGGCCGCGCACGGCGGGCGCGCAGTGTTTTTCCAAATCCTTTTCCGTTTTGTCCTCGGGATACTGCTCCAGTTCGAGCGCCACATCGCGATGCACGGCCTCGCCTTTGCCGCCCATCGGCGTGAAGTCGTAGCCACTCACGCTCGCTTTCAGCGTTCCCTTGTCGCCATAGAAAGTCGCGGCCCACGGATACTTCGCATCGGGCGCTTCGCCCCACGAGCGATGCGTCCACTCGACGCGCAGCTCGGGGAACTCGAACGTCGCGCTCTGTGTGTCGGTGATGTTGGCCTTGCTCGCTTTATCCATGAAGATGCCGCCGCTTGAGGAGATGCGCGTGGGCCAGCCGAGGTCCATCATCCAGCGCGTCATGTCGAGCATGTGAACGCACATGTCGCCGACGATGCCGTTGCCGTATTCCATGAACGCACGCCAGCTTCGCGGATGCACCAGCTTGTTGTAAGGCCGCAGCGGCGCGGGGCCGGTCCACATCTCGTAGTCGAAGCCTTCCGGCGGCGCGGTGTCCGGCGGATTTTCGCGCGCGCGCATGTGGTAGTAGCAGCAGATTTCCACGAGCCCGATCTTGCCGAGTTTGCCCTGCTTGATGATCTGCTCGCGCGCCTCGATGAGATGCGGCGTCGAGCGGCGTTGCGTTCCGATTTGCACGACGCGATTGTATTTCCGCGCCGCGGCGAGCATCGCCTGGCACTCGGCGACATCGACGCCGATGGGCTTCTGGCAATACACGTCCATCCCGCTTTTCACAGCCTCGATCATCGGGAGCGCGTGCCAGTGATCCGGCGTGGCGATGAGCACCACGTCGAGGTCTTTCTCCTTCAACATCTCGCGCCAGTCGCCGTACGTGCGCGGCTTCTTTTTGGAAAGCTGGCGCGTCGCCGTCATCTCCGCCGCATCGGCGAGCATCGTCTTGTCCACATCGCAGAGCGACACGACCTCGACCGGCGCGACTTGGATCAGACGAAAGAGATCAGTCTTCCCGTACCAGCCGCAGCCGATGAGCCCGACGCGCTTTTTCTGATCGGCAAAATCGACGGCCTGACTGCGAAGGGTGGAAGCCGCGAGAGCAGCGGCACTGGTCTGGAGGAATTGGCGGCGGTTCATGGGAAAAAATGTGTCAGACCTCCGCGCGAATGACAACGCGCTAAACCTCCAGCCGGTAGCCGAGACTGTGGACCGTGAGCAGGTGGCGCGGCTCGCCGGGCGTGTCCTCGATTTTTTGCCGCAGCTTCACGACGAGTTGATCGAGCGTCCGCGTGGTGCCGTAGTATTCGATGCCCCACACTTCATTGAGAATCGTGTCGCGCGAAACGGCGTTTCCCTTTTCCCGAAAAAGCACCGCGAGCACTTTGAGTTCGCGCGGAGTCATCTCGAACGCCTCCTTCCCGCGACGGCCCCGCAGCGCCCTGCAATCGACGCGCACTTTCCCGAAAGCGATCTCCGCCGGAGCGTCCGCGCCCACGGCACCGGGCTCCGCGCGGCGCAGGAGCGCGTGAACGCGGGCAAGCAGTTCGCGCAGGCTGAAAGGTTTGGTGACGTAATCATCCGCGCCGAGTTCGAGCCCGACGACCTTGTCGATCTCCTGACCTTTCGCAGAAAGCATGAGGATCGGAATGCGGCTCTTCGACGCGCGGATTTCGCGGCAAAGGTCGTAGCCGCTTTTTCCGGGAAGCATGATGTCGAGAATCGCGAGATCGGGCTTCGCCTGCCGCAGCAGCGGCAGCGCGTGCAAGCCGTCGCCGCATTCGGTGACTTCGTAGCCCTCGGCACGCAGCGCATCGACGAGGCCGAGCCGGATGTGTGCGTCGTCTTCGACGATGAGGATGTGTTTTTTCATAACGTGGAGGAACGATCAAGCGGGAGGCGCAAAGTGAAGTTGCTCCCGCCGCCTTCGCGCAATTGATAGGTGATTTCACCACCGTGCTCGCCCGCGAGCCGCTGCGCGAGCGTGAGGCCGAGGCCGCTGCCCTGGATGCCGCTCGAAAGCGAATCGTGCGCGCGATAGAATGCCTCGAAAATTTTCCGCTCATCGCGCTTCGGCACGCCGGGGCCGCAGTCGAGAACGCTG
>JAYVRQ010000186.1:0-2123 GCA_043776145.1 Chthoniobacteraceae bacterium | reverse complement strand
CTGCGATGCCGAAGGTCCGCATGTTCTATTTGCAGCGCAATGAACGGCCTTGGCTGCGCATCGCGCAAATGCGGGCGCTGCTCGAACATGGCCTGCATCCGGAGCGCATCATTTTCGCCCTGCTGCCGGTGGATGCTGTCTCGCTGTGCAAGCAGCCGCTGGAGTCCATCCAAGTGAACAGCCACGGTGCCATCACCACTCGGCTTCGCATGCCCGCCGGGCCGCTCGCGTCGCTGCTTCGCCACAGCAAGCTCGCGACACTTGCGTGGATTCGCAGTGGTCGGCACGTCTGGAATCCCGGCTTCCGCATGGCGCAAATCGGCGACACGCTTCCGACGCCGCTGCCCAGTGACCTCGCACAACTCGTCTCCATCATCGGCGGCCTGTCGCGGAAACACAGTGTGCCGGTGACGGTGCTCCTGATTCCGAATCGCGAGCAAATCACCGGCAAATCAAAGTTCGCATTTCAGGACAGCCTGATCGCGATGTGCCGCGAGCAGGGCCTCGACTGGTTCGATGCCCGCAATGTTTTCGCAGGCGTGCGGGAGAAGCAGACGATCTTCCTGCCCGACTGGCATTTTACACCGCGCGGAAATGAGATGCTCCTCGCCGCGCTGCTCGATCATTTCAACGAAACCAAACGCACCGGTGAAAAAAGTGCGCAGTAGCCGATGAGTTTTATCCAGCGTGACTTTGCCTGGTTTCTCCTCGTGGCATTCGGGCTGTGGTGGTTCGCGCGCGGAAAATATGCGCTGCGCATGGCCGTGATGCTCGCGACGAGCCTGTTCTTTTACGCGCGCGGACACTGGTGGTTCCTCGCTATCATCATGGCCTACAGCGTGGCGGACTGGGGCACCGCGCTCTGGCTGGAGCGCACGCAGCGTCGCCGTCTCGCGCTGGCCATCGGCGTGGGCTTCAATCTCGCGATCCTGTGCTTTTGGAAATACACGCCGCTCCTCGTGCGGACGTTCGGCGGGGATGTTTCGCTCTCGATCTTTGCGTCGGATCACTGGATCGTGCCGATGGGGATTTCGTTCTACGCGTTCAGCGGCATCGCCTACATGACGGATGTCTATCGCGGAGTCGTTCGGGCCGAGCGGAGCTTCTGGAGCTACACGCTTTTCACCGCATTCTTTCCGCATCTCGTCGCCGGCCCGATCCTGCGGGCAAAGGAATTCCTCTCGCACCTCGGTCCGGGCGAATTGCCGGAACGACCAGAGTCACCTCTCGAGGGCGCATTCCTCATCGGCCACGGATTTTTCAAAAAGCTGGTGATCGCGGACAGCATCGCCGCGGCGATCGATCCGTTCTTTGCCAATGTCGCGCATCCTTCCACCGCCGGCGTCTGGTCCCTGCCGTACGTCTGGCTCTACGCACTCCAGATCTACTTCGATTTCTCCGGCTACACGGACATCGCGCGCGGACTCGGTCTGTGGTTCGGCTTCCGCTGGCCGGAGAATTTCCACCGGCCCTACCTCGCCGCCTCCATTCAGGATTTCTGGCGGCGTTGGCACATCACGCTCTCGCGATTCCTGCGCGACTACCTCTACATTTCCCTCGGCGGCAACCGCTGCGGCGCGCTGCGGGCATCGGTGAATCTCATGATCACCATGACGCTCGGCGGCCTGTGGCACGGCGCGAGTTGGTCATTCCTGATCTGGGGCGGACTGCACGGCCTTTACCTCATCATCCACCGCGCATGGGCTTCGACCCGCATGCAGCGCGCGCTCGCGGGCGCGACGGGCTTCGGGAGGATGCTGTGGGCCGCCGCGTGCATCGTGCTCACCTTCCACGCAGTGTGCCTCGCGTGGTGCTTTTTCCGCCTCACCCGGCTGAGTGAAAGCCTCACCTGCGTGCGCAAGCTCGCGTCCTTCGAGCCGGGTAAAATGTTCGTCGGCGGCGCGGCGGACGTTTCCCTCTGGCTGCTCCTCTCGATTTACGCGGTCGCGGTCATCGCCATTTCCGTCGTCACAAAAGGACGCTCCCTCGAACGCGCGGTTGAAAGGACGGCCTCAAAACCGTTCGCAAAAGGATTGGTTCTCGGCAGTGCGCTGGGGCTTTTCGTGGTCTCCCTGCTGCTGGCGATCACCGGCGAAAAGGCACCCTTCATCTATTTTCAATTC
>JAYVRQ010000185.1:0-2130 GCA_043776145.1 Chthoniobacteraceae bacterium | reverse complement strand
CGGAGGGGCTGCTGTGGAAAACGGACGCGGCGCTTTACACGCTGGAATACAGCTTCACGAAGGAAGTAAAGACGCGCGCGATTCCGTTTCGCGCGGAGTTCGTGCGGCTGGAAATCACGCCGCCGCCGAAGGGTGTGGCGTCGCTGATAGGCAGGTCGGTGCCGTCGCTGCCGCGCTTCGATGCGAAGGCGCACATCCAGCGCGATGCGGCGACGGGCGATGTGTTCATCAAGGATGTGCCGATGGTGGATCAGGGACAAAAGGGCTACTGCGTGGTCGCGAGCACGGAGCGCGTGATGCGCTACTACGGCGCGAGCGTGGACGCGAACGAACTCGCGCAAATCGCGAACTCGGACGCGGGCGGCGGGACGGGTTATCAGGAAATGATCGCCGCGCTGAAGAAGGTCGCCGCGCGGCTGAAAGTGCGCGTGCGCGAGATCGAAAAGATCGAGGTGAAGGACGTTCTCGGGCTCATCAAGGATTACAACCGCGCGGCGAAAAAGGACGGCGTGAACCCAATCCCCGAGCCCGGCTACATGCTCAACATGAGCGCGATCTACGGCGCGATGAAGGCCGATGTGCTGCGCGAAGTGCGGACGAAAAACAAAGGCGATCTCACCCGCTTCCAGCGCACCGTGATGGAAAACGCGGACAAAGGAACGCCGCTGCTGTGGACCGTGTATCTCGGCATCCTCGAAGACAAAACCGCGATGCAAAGCGGCGGCGGTCACATGCGCCTCATCATCGGCTACAACCCGAAGACAAACGACATCCTTTACTCCGACTCGTGGGGCGCGGGCCACGAACTCAAGCGCATGTCCGCCGTGGATGCGTGGACCATCACGACGGGCCTGACGAAAATCGAACCGCTCTGATGCGCGCCGTCATCCAGCGAGTCGCGTCCGCCAGCGTCGCGGTGGAAGGCGAAACGGTCGGGGCGATCGGGCGCGGCCTGCTCGTGCTCGTGGGGAAAGAGGACGCCGACACCGCCGGGGACATCGACTGGCTCGCCGCGAAAATCATCGGCCTGCGCATCTTCCCCGACGAAGCGGGCGCGATGCACCGGAGCGTGCGCGACATCGGCGGCGACATCCTGCTGGTCAGCCAGTTCACGCTTTTCGCCAGCACGAAAAAAGGCACGCGCCCAAGCTGGCATCGCGCGGCGAAACCCGAAATCGCCATCCCGCTTTACGAAACGATGACGCAGAAACTCGGCGAGCTTCTCGGCCACCCGATCCAGACCGGACGCTTCGGCGCGATGATGCAGGTGAGCCTCGTCAACGACGGCCCCGTGACGCTCATCATCGACACGAAAGTGCGGGAGTGATTTACGCCGGCTTCACCGCGTCGCCGCCGCCATTCCGCGCGAGCAGCTTTTCCTCGATCTCCTTCAAAATGGTCCGCGAGGGATCGGTCTCGAACTTGTAATCATCGACGACGAACTCGCCCTTCCGCCCGTCGAGTTCGTAGCGCACCCGCGCGATTCCCTTCGTTTCCCACTGCTTTTTGCCGATGCCGGTGATCGCCGAAAAAGGCACGCGCGTCCCGGCGGGCGTGTGGACCGCTTCTTCGTCCGTCTTCACCACGCGGCGAATCTGCGTGGCCCAATACGCGAGCACGATGGCCCCGATCGTGACCAGCAGCGTCCCGAAGGCGAACTGCGCCTTGAGATCGTCGTCGGTGTAAAATTTGTGCGGCGGCTCGGGGTTCACGCCGTTCTCGGTGCAGTAGGCGATCCAGCCCATCTCGTTCTTCGCATCGACAAATTCCTGGTGCTTCAGGAAGCGCGCATTGCTGCGCGGCCAGCCGACCGAGCCATCGAAAAAGAAGTAACCGCCGAAGGCAATGACGAGCAGACTGACGAGCAGTTTTTGATTTCTCCAAGTGGATGAGATGCGGGCTTCGGCGGGCATGGGGCGGGAGTTTCGAGGGATGCGCTGGGGCTGGCTAGTGAAAAATTTCGCGCTCGCGGATGCGCGCCACCGCCCACCGCGCGTGCTCGGCGATGAGCGGCTCCGGGTCGAGCGCGGCGCGTTCCAGCGCGGGCAGATCGTCGCGCGTGCCGACGTTGCCGAGCGCCACGCAGACGTTGCGGAGAAAGCCGCGGCGCTTGATCCGCTTGATCGGCGA
>JAYVRQ010000184.1:0-6882 GCA_043776145.1 Chthoniobacteraceae bacterium | reverse complement strand
GCGTGCGGAGTTTTTATGGTCGTGGCGGTGGATTCCTTCCGACATGGGCCGAACGCGGAGACGGAGCGACGCGATTCGGGCACGGGCGGGTTTGCGCTTGTGGGTGAATCAGCAGCTCCGATTTACGACGATCTCAATGCCGCGAAAGGCCGCGAGCAATTTGCGCTGGATGACGCGGCGATGCGCGACGTGAACGTGGTGCCGTTGCGCGTGAAAGAAGGCGACGACGCGAGCTGCCTGAATCTGAATCGGGCGCTGCAACCGCGACTGCTCGGCGTGAAGCCCACCGATCTTGCCGGGCGCTTTCGCTTTTCGGCGGCGGGTGCGGATTGGCCGCTGCTGAGCGTGAACAATTCGCCGGAGGAAGTCGCCGGGATCGTGGATGCGAACACGCTGCAATGGGCTCTGCAAAAGAAGCTCGGTGATTCGATCGAGTATCGAAACGATCGTGGGCAGACTTTTCGTGTGAAGCTCGTGGCGGCGGTGAGCGGGTCGATGTTGCAGGGGAATATTCTCATCTCGGAGGAGGAGTTTGTGCGGCAGTTTCCGAATCAGGGTGGGTATCGTTTTTTCCTCGTGGATGCGCCGGCGGCGAAGGTGGACGCGGTGCGGACGGGGTTGAGTCGCGCGCTGCAAGATCGTGGGCTGGAGTTGACCACGACCGGGCAGCGGCTCGCGGAATTTCAGGCGGTGGAAAATACTTACCTCGCGATTTTCCAAGTGCTCGGCGGGCTCGGGATGCTGCTCGGGAGTGCGGGGCTGGCGATCGTCGTCGCGCGCAATGTGCTCGAACGGCGGAGCGAATTCGGGCTGCTGGAAGCGGTGGGTTTTCGTCCGGCGCAATTGCGCTCGCTGGTCTTCGCGGAGCATCGCTGGCTGATCGTGTGCGGGCTCGCGATCGGCACGGTGAGCGCGCTCGTCGCCGTGTGGCCGAATCTGCGCGAACGCGCGAACGGCTTTCCCTACGGCCCGATGGCTCTGCTGCTCGCCGGGATGCTGACGGGCTGCGTTTTCTGGGCGTGGCTGGCGACATGGCTCGCGTTGCGCGGGCGCGGCAGCGAGGCGCTGCGGTCGGAGTGATGTCGTGGCTGCGACGCCTTCGCCGCAGGAGTCGGAGGCGAAGGCGCCTCCGAAACGGTCTGCGACGGGGGCGTCGCAGCCACGATGGCGGTGCTGCCGCCTTCCTTCTGCGCGCACTTGCAATGTCGTGAACCGCGTGTGATAAAAAGTTCACCTATCCGCGCCAGCGCGCTTGTCTTTCACCTTTCACGACCTACCTTCGCACCCCTACATGGCCCAGGAACCTAGCATCGAAGCAGCCCGCACGCGCATTCAGCGTCTCGTCGATGAGATCGCCGCGCTGACGAAGCGGGACATGCGGAGCGAGGAGTATTTTCAGGAATATCTGACGCGCGTCGTGCAGGCGTGCGATGCGAAGGGCGGCGGGGTGTGGCTCGTGGGGCAGCGGTCGGCGGAGGGAAAAAACGAGTTTCAACTGGCGGCGGCGGTCGAGTTTGAGTCGTCGCTTTTCCAGAGCGACGACCAGCAGCGGCAGAATCTGCTCAAAGTGCTGACCGAGGTGGTGCAGACGAAGCAGCCGATGGTTTTCGCGCCCGATCCGCAGGTGCAGGCCGCGCTCCAGCAGGCGAGGCCGGATGCGAACCGGACGCCGTATCCGTTCATTCACGTTCCGCTTTACCTGAAGGACCAGGTGCTCGGCGTCTTGCAGGTGTGGATGCAGTCCTACGTGGTGCCGGAGAATTACGCGGAGTTCGCGACGTTCCTGACTTCGCTGGCGACGCATGTGGAGCAGCATCTCCAGTCGCGGCGTCTGGGCAATCTGGTCGTCGAGACGCAGCGGTTGCAGCACGTTTTGAAATTCACGAGTGATCTCGCGGGGTCGCTCGATCCGCTGGAAGTCGCGCGGCTTTCCTCGAACTACGGGCGCGACCTCATCGGCTGCGAACGCTGTTCCGTGCTGCTTTTGGAGGGGGATCGCTGGCGCGTGATGTCCATTTCCGGGCAGGAGGTCGTGGAGAAAAAAAGCTCGATGGTGAAGGCGATGAGCGCATTCGTCGGCGCGCACGCCACGACGGAACTCGTGCTGCTGAGCAAGAAGGAACTGCTCGCGCGCGCCGAATCGGCGAATGGCAACGGCAATGGCGATCTCGCACCCGCGATCCGGCGCACGGATGAAATCGACCTCGCATATTTCCAACTCGCGCACGTCGTCAGCGCCGCGGTCGCACCGATGCTCGATCAGGACAAGCAACTCGTCGGCGCGTATTTCGCGGAGAGCTCGACGGAGGGTTTTTTCGACAAAGCCGCCGGATCGAAAGAGCCCGCCTCGACGACGCGCCTCACCGAATGGCTGGCGACGCACACCGGCAAGACGCTGCGCTCCGCTGAGGACTATCATTCGCTCCCTTTCCTCGGCGTCACGAAGCGCCTCCGTGACACGCGCCGCCTGCTCACCGGGCAAAAACGCCGCCGCACGCTCTTGAAAGCGGGCGTCTTTTTCGGACTGCTCGCAGCCCTGCTGCTTTACCCAAAAATGGATCGCATCGACGGTGATTGCGCACTCACGCCGATGCACCGCACGGCCATCGTCGCGGAAATCCCGGGCCGCATCGAGCGCGTGCTGGTGCGGGAAGGCGATCACGTCAAAGCGGGCGATCCGATTGCCCAACTCGACACGCACAAGCTCGACCTCGACCTTGAGGCAAACCGCCAGGATCGCCGCCGCATGAACGCGGAAGCCGAGCGATACCGCGCGCTGGGCGACGAAGCGGCGGTGAATATCGCGTCTCTCCAAATGGCCGGGGCGGACGCGCTCGAAAAGAAAATCAACGCTGACATCGCCTCCGCCACCCTGCGCTCACGCATCGCCGGAGTCGTGGTGACAAAGGATCTTGAACTCCACCTTGGCGAGTATCTGCAGGCTGGCACCGCCTTCGCCGAAGTCGCCGCGCTGGATGCGTGGGAGGCGCAAATCGACCTTCACGAAAAGAAGATCGGCCTGGTCGAGAAGGAACTGGCGAAAGGCAAACCTGTGGAAGTGAGCTTCGTTCTCTACAGCCAAAGTTCGCATACCTTTCAAGGCAAGATCGAGCGCCACGAGCAGATCAGTTCGCAGGCGATGGCTCGTGAGAAGGAAAACGTCTTCCTGATTACCCTCAAGAACATCGAAGTCCCGCCCGCGCTGCAAACTGCCCTGCGGCCCGGACTCACCGGGCGTGGGAAGATCGAACTCGGCCGCCGCCCGCTCATCGCCATCTGGACCTCCCGGATTTGGAATTGGTTCCAGATGCGGATGATCGGCTGATGCCTACCCTTTCCATGAAATACAGCCACGCCATCTTAGCCTCGCTCCTGCTAACTACCGCCGTTCGCGCCGAGGAAAAGCAAGGCATCGTCATTCCATTCAAGACGGTGAGCGTTTCGTCGCCAGTGCTTCAGGAAGTGATCGACTCCGTGCTGGTCGATGAAGGTGACGAAGTGAGGGCAGGCCAGCCGCTCGTGCAGCTTCGCGCCGAGAGGGAGGCACTCGAAGTCGAGCGCACGCAGAAGCTCATCGAACTGGCCACCTTCAAATCGGAGGGAGCGCAGGCGCTCTTCAAGGAGAAGATGGGTAGCAAAGAGAAGTGGCTCGAAGAACAGGCTCAACTGGAACTCTCGAAGATTCTGCATCGCGCCGCGGAAAACATGCTCAAGGAAAAGACCGTGCTCGCGCCGCTCGCGGGTGTCGTGGTGAAGAAACACAAGGAAGCCGGGGAGTCCGTGGACCGCGCGGAGAAGCTCGTGGAGATCGTAAATCTCGATCAAGTCTATGTGCAGTTTTACCTTGATCCCGTGCTTATGGAGACGGTCAAGGAAGGCCAGTCGGTAAAGGTAAAGTTTCCAGTGATTAACAACACCGAACTCACCGGCAAGATCACCTTCGTTGATCCACGCATCGACGCCGGCAGCGGCTTCTTTCGCGTGAAAGTGCTGCTCGAAAACAAAGCCCGCACGGTGAAGGCGGGAATGCGTGCGACCGCGGAATTCGGCAAGGCGAAATAGCACCCGACGATGCCCGCTGTCGCCGCCCATCCCGAGCCGGTTTCCGCGCCGCCTCCGCCGCAGCAGGAGAACATCGTCCTCCCCGCGCTGCGCGGCGACTTGGTGGTGACCCAGCAGCTATTCGAGGGGCGCAGCTACTACGTCGTCAAGGATCCCATCTCGCTCCAGTATTTCCGCATGACAGCGGAGGATTACTTCCTTGCCACCCTCTTCGATGGGAAGCGGACGTTTGGAAAAATTCGCGACCTTTACACCAAGCGGCACCCGCATGTGCTGCTCGAATACTCGCCGGAAGAACTCAACGAGCGCGTCCTGCGCTTTGCCAACGATCTGGCGCTGCTCCAATTCCTCACGGTGCAGGGTCAGCGACTCAAAGCGCGCTACGATGCGGTAAAACAAAAGAAGGCGAAGAAGCCATTCCTCTACAATCTGGCGAACCAGGTCTTCTTCATCCGTTTCTCGCTCTTCGATCCCGACCGCATCTTCGGTCGCATGGCTAAACCGCTTTGGTGGATGTGGACGAAAACCACGCTGTGGATTTCAACCGCTCTGATTCTCGCCGCCACGGTCGTGTTTCTTCGGAACTACACCCATGTCGCCTCCGCGTTGGGAAACCTCTTCTCGTTTCACAACGTGATCCTGATGTGGCTGAGCACCTTCGTCATCAAGTCCATCCACGAACTAGGTCACGGGCTGACTTGCAAACACTTCGGCGGCGAAGTTCACGAAGTGGGTGTGATGTCTTTGGTCTTCACACCCTATTTTTTTGTGAATGTCAGCGATTGCTGGGTGATGCCAAACCGGATGCACCGGGTGCTTGTTTCCGCGGCGGGCATCTATGTGGAACTGATCTTCGCCGCCTTTGCCACGTTCTTCTGGGCCATCGTGCAGCCGGGCGCGATGAAAGACTTTCTCTTCAACATCATCTTCATCGCCAGCGTCTCGACGATCATCTTCAACGCGAACCCGCTGATGCGTTTCGACGGATACTATATTCTGACTGACCTGATCGAAGTGCCCAACCTTCAAGCCAAGTCGCGCGCGCTCATCCAGAGCCAGCTCAACCGGCTGCTTTTCGGCGCGGGCGGAAAGGATGCGGCACTCTCGCGGCTGCCCCTGCCGAAGAAACGCTTCTGGCTTTTTTATACCTACGCCATCCTGTCATGGATTTACGGCTACTACGTCATCTACAAGCTGGCTCTATTCATGGCACCGCACTTGAAGCCTTTCGGTCTCGAAGGGCTCGCCGACTGGTTTTCCGCACTTGCACTTACCTCCTGGGTCATCATGCCGCTCATCGCTTTTTTCAAGAGTCTCGATCTGAAACGTGAAGACTGGAAACCGCACGGACGCCTGCGTAGGCTGATGCTGATCTGCACCGTGGCGATCGGCGTCTTCGGAGCCGCGTGTTTCCTGCCCGTCGAGCTAACTATCAAGCGCGCCGGAGCGGTGCAGCTAGCCGAGCCCGATGAAATCCGCGCGGAGCGGCCTGGCTTCATTGAGGAGATATTTGTGAAAGAAGGCGAGAAGGTCGCCGCCGGGCAAAAGGTCGCGCGCATCCGTGACCGCGAGATCGAGCAAACACTCGTGGCGACGGAGGGGCGCTTTAAGATGGCGGAAGCCGAAGTGCAGCGTGCGGTCGGCCTCGACAAGCCTGCGGAACTCAAGCAGGCGCAAAGTGTGCGCGCAGCCTACGAGGCCAAGCTCAAGGACGCGCGGCGCGATGTGGAGAACCTAACCCTGCGTGCGAAGACTGGCGGCACGGTGCTGACGCGTGATCTTGAAAAGCGGATCGGGCTTCCCTTGAAGATGAATGAAGTGCTGTGCGAAATCGCTTCGCTCGATCCCATGCGCATCAAGGTCGCCCTCGGCGAAAAGCAGGTGCGTTACGTCAAGAAAGGCCAGCGCGTGGAACTCAAGACCGAAGCCTACCCAGGCAAAGCCATCCACGGCGTCATCGCTGACGATCCCATCATGTTTTTCTCGGGCGAGCTACCCAAGGCATTTTCCGCACAGCGTCTCGGCGACGTTCCCACCTATGTCGATGCACACGGTCGCGAGATCGCGATCGAGCGCACGTTCGAGGCGGTGGTGGAAGTCGATAACCACGAAGGTCTGCTGCGTCCGGGCATGTCGGGGCGCGGAAAAATCTACGCCGGAAAAAGACCGTGGGGGCAACTCGTCTTGCAGTCTCTCCTCGATCTTGTCAGTCTCGATTACCGATTTTAAGTAATGCCATCTCTTCGCCGGCGCGCGTTCCCACTTTTCATCCTTTTCGCGACAGTCGCTCTCCAGGCCGAGGACTCCGTGGTAAAGTCTCCCACGATTCCCAAACTGCGCGGCACCGCGCCGACTCTGCGTGTATCAGTGGGCATCGCTACTAAGACGATTTCCACGGAAGGGCAGTTGGAAGGGATCACCCTTCAGGACGCGCTGGGACGCGCCTTCGAGCACAATCTCGACGCGAAGTTCGACCGGGTGGACATCAAGATCGACAAGGCACGGCAGCGGTTTGCCGCTGGCGTTTTCGATCCCGTGCTGAGCGTGAGCGCTTCGCGCGAAAGCATCCAGCGCCCGGACAACACCGCGAATCTTTCTCAAGCCGACTCGCTGCTCCAGCAGGCGCAGATCGTCTCCATCCAGCAAAACACACAGGCCATCCAGCGCGCGACCGGGCAGCCCGTCACACCCATTCAGACTCCCAGTGCGGGCCGCGTTGCGATCTTCGATCAGGACGCGGATCGCATCGAATCCGGCATTCAGCTTCGCACGCCGCTCGGCACGCGGATGCAGATCAGCGCGCGGCAGTCGAAGATTCGC
>JAYVRQ010000183.1:0-6902 GCA_043776145.1 Chthoniobacteraceae bacterium | reverse complement strand
TTTTCGCGAGGATCGTCCAGCCGGTGAGGCAGCGCGCGACTTCCATCACGTCCTGCTGCGCGTAGCCGCCATGCACGCCGAGCGTGTGCAGCTCCATGAGTTCGCGCGCGTAATTCTCGTTCGGTTTTTCGTCCGGCGTGCGCTTCATGTTCGCGCGCCCGTCGAGATACCACAGCATCGCCGGGCTCTTCGCGCTGGCGCGCAGCATGTCGCCGAAATTGCCGAGCGCATTTGCGCGGACCACGTTTTTGTCGTCGGCGATTTTGGTGTAGCGGCAGTCGCCCTTGCCGGGGTCGATGTTGAAATGATCGCTCCAGAATTCGCACATCACCTCGAACAACTGCCGCTCGCTGTAAATCGCGCGCAGCAGCACGACGCGGCGCAGCACGGGCGAAAGCGCCTCGTCGTCCTCCTCGTAAGCCTCGGTGATTTTTTCCATCCAGCATTCCTGAAACCTGGCCACGGCGCGGTCGCAGAGGCCGTCGTGGATTTTTTCGGGCGCGAGTTGTTCTTCGAGAAAAGCGTCCGCACCCAGCTTCGCGACGCGCGCATAATCGCCGGGACCGGGGCCGAAAGTGAAGCGGTTCAGCGCGTGCGCGACGGGATCGATCTCCGCGCTGGGCGAGGTCGTGAACGGGCCATTGAGCGGACGCTTCAGGCCATGACCCATGAACTGCCCGGCTTGTCCCAGCCAGCCCTGGGCGTTTTTGAAAATCATCACGCCAAACGCGACGGAGGCCGCGCCGGTGACGATGAATTCGCGTCGCGAAGTCATGTTACGAGAGGCTTGCGACGGGAGCGGACACGGATGTTTCCACTGGCGCTGTGGCCATGACGGGCGCGGCGACTTTCGATTTCCACGGACGCGCGAGCAGGAAAGCACCGAAGCCACTCGCGAAGCCGATGTGCATGAGGAAAAGCGAGCCGATGAGCGGCGTGATGAAGACCAGCGCGAGCATGACTCCACCGCGCAAGCCTTGCTGCCACACATCCCCGTCTTTGCAGAGGTTGCGTCCGATGTGCAGCGCGAGTCCTGTGCTGCCGATGAAACCGATGAGCAACGAGGCCAGCCAGAGCACCAGCAGCAAACCTTTGCCGGCGGGCATGAAGCCCGGCGAGATCAGCAATATCACCAGCAGACCGTAGGTGAAAATCCCGACCAGCGTGGCGCGGATCGGGCGCGTCTCATACACCTCGACGAAGGATTGTGCGGCGCGCGGAAACATCCCGGCTGTGACGAGCCAGTGACCGAGCAGAATGAGGAACGCGGCGGCGTGAATTGCGACGAAGGTGAGGACGATTCCGGTGTAGGGCATGGGAGTTGTGAGGTTCGCAAGCACAGACGAGCGGAGGTGGAGGGAGGTTACGGGAAAATCTTTTGGAGTTTGGCGTTTGAAGTTTGAAGTTTGAAGTTTGGCCCCGCGCAGCGGCTCGGCGTTTGGATAGAGGTTTGTGAAATCGCGAAGCGCCTGCGGCGGGCTCAACGCCAAACGCCAAACTTCAAACGCCAAACTCCAAATAAGACTCTGTTCTCAGTCCTCATCCTCATCCGCAGCGCGCGCGCCTTTCTGCTTCCGCCCCGCCTTCTCCATGCGCTCCTGATACTCGCGATACTCGTCGTCGCTGATCGCGCCCCATGAGTCGTAGCGCTTCGCCTGGAGCTTCGCGAGTTCGGCGGCTTCCTGCACGGGAACGGCGCGGAAGGCGGTGTAGGCGGCGGCTTCCTCGTTGAACGCGGTGACTTCGGCGGGCGCGGCGTTCGCGAGCGCGGGGCGGCGCGATTCCATGGATTGATACCACGCGGCGAGGCGCGCGTTCAGCGTTTGCAGTTTCTGCTGTTTGCGCGCGAGCCGTTCCTCGTGCTCGTACTTCATCGACTGGAAAAGTCCGTTGCGCGAGTCGGCATCGAGCGAGAAAGCGGGGGCGTCCGCCGCGTGCGGATGCTTTTGATCCCACAGCGCCTTGCCGCCGGCGGGCATGAGCAGCACGAGTCCCGTGATGGACATGAACGCGCCGCTTTTCGCCGAATCCCAAAATCGCGCGAGATACATCATGTCCGCGAGCGGCAGCAGGCGGATCGCCCACGCCCAGCCTTCGGAAAAGCCGCGCGCGTCCTCGATGATGAGCCGCCGCCCGAGGATGATGAGGATGACGCCGATGCCCGCGAGTGCTGTGAAAAGGAAAGTCATATCGCAGTGACGAAACGCTCGGCTCCCGATTCCTCCTCGGCGACAGCGTGCGAGAGCCCGTCGCCGAGCTGCCAGTAAAACATGTAGGTAATCATCACGAGGCTGAACGCGGTGAAGGCGAGCGCGGCCAGCGCGGGCGCGAAGCCGAGCTTCATCGAGGCGCAGACGAGCACCGCCGCGTTGAGCAGGGAAATGCCGACGATGAGCGTGCCGGCGATCGAGATTTGGTCGGTCGCAGTAGTGCGCAGCGTGCGCAGGGTGCGGAAGAAAAAGAGGGCGAGCAGCATGAAGCTCATCGTGCTCACGAGCGCGAGCGCGGCTAGCTCCTCGACGGCCATGAAGGCGTCGTAGCAGCCGTGCGCGAGCATGACGGCGAGCGTTTTCCCGATGAATTGCGGGAGCTTTTTCAGCGGGGACATCATCCAGTCGCAGAAGGCGAGGCCGACGATTCCCGTCGCGGCAAGATGGAAAAAATTCGCGGTGAGGAAACGTCCGAACGCAATGGCCGGGCCGGCCTGCGCGAAATACTGCACGTTTTCCTCCATGGCGAAACCGAGGCCGACGCAGCCCGCGATCATCAGCATTTCGAGCCGGCTTTTTCTCAGGAGCAAAACGGGGACGAACGGGAGGAAGCAGAGCAGCTTGCAGAGTTCCTCGCGCGGGCCGACGCCGACGACGTAGAAAATCAGGTCGTCGAAAAAATCGCCGGTCGCTTTGATTTTCCAAACCTCCTCCTGGTAAAGCACCGTAAGCAGGGTCGGCGCGATGCTCGCCACGCCCGCCGCGACCGCGAGGATCGGCGCGAGCGTGCGAAAGCAAAGCAGCCCCGGCGGCTGGATCGCCTGGAGCGCGATGATGAACCAGACGAGCCCGGCCATCGCCGCGAGCGCCACGGGCATCGGCGTGAGATAGTCGCGCTCCATGCCGATGAGCGGCTGGAAAATGTCGAGCCAGCGGTGTTCGCCCGCCGCGAGCATCACGCGATTCGATGGCGTGAGGAGCGGGCCGATCACTGGGTCGCCGGCGATGCGATGGGCGGCGGCGAAGTCGCGTTTTTCGAGCAGTAATTCGAAGAGCTTTTGTCGCGCGTTGGCCGCGTCCGGGTTCCGCGCCTCGCGCTCGTAATAGAAAAGCGCCTCGTCGTTTTTCTTGTCCGCGTAGTGCAGGTCGCCGACGAGTTCGTTCGCGTGGCGCATCGGGTGGACGTAGTGCGCGAAGTAGAGCAAATTCGCGCCCGGCTCGAGCGGCCAGTGTGTGAGGCTGTCCCAAAACGCCGCGCCCACCGCCTTGTCCGCCGTGGAAAGTTTGGACGCCGCGATCCATTCCGCGCCATCGCCGCGCGCGACGAAGTGCTTTCCGCGACGGCTCATCAGCGCGATGACTTTTTCCATGTCCGGCGCGTCCTTTTGCAGCTCGGCGTGCAGCGCGCCGCTCTGCGAATCCGACATCCAGCCGTCCGGCGACTTCAGCGCGAAAGCGACCCCGAGGCCGATGGCGAAAATGATCCCAGCGATGGCGCACAAGACATTCGGCGAGCGCGTCCAGAAATACAGCCGCACGGAAAGGCTCTCGATATTTTGGGAGCGGTCGATCTTTTGGAGATGCTCGAGGGTGTCCATCGTGGCGACCTGAGAAAGCAGACGCTTTGCCAGCAGGCGGAGTTGGTTGCGCGGAATTTGGAGTGATTGTGCGGTGGGGTGTTCCCGGACGAACGCGCCATCTACGCTTCGCCGTGCAGATGCCGCAGCGCCTCGCGGATCGCGGGCAGCACGAGCGGCAGGCATTCGCCGATCGCGCGGGGATTGCCGGGAAGATTCACGATCAACGCGCGCCCGCGCGTCCCCGCCGTGGCGCGCGACAAAATCGCCGTCGGAACCTTCGCGAACGATTGCACACGCATGATTTCCCCGAAGCCCGGCAGTTCCCGATCGAGCACCGCGCGCGTCGCCTCGGGCGTGACATCGCGCGGCGCGGGGCCGGTCCCCCCGGTTGTGATGACGAGGTCGCAGCCCGCCTCATCGCAAAGCCGCCGCAGCGTCGCCTCGATCTCCGCGCGCTCGTCGGGAATCACGATGCGCGTCCATTCCAGCGGCTCCGCGCAATGCTCGGAAAAGACGCGCTCGATCTCCGGCCCGCTGCGATCTTCGTACACCCCGGCGCTTGCGCGGTCGCTCAGGGTCACGCGCCCGACCTTCATGCCTTCACCTTTTTCGTCACGCGAATGTCCGCGATGACCATGCCTTTATCGACCGCCTTGCACATGTCGTAGATCGTCAGCGCCGCGACGCTCACCGCCGTCAGCGCCTCCATCTCGACGCCCGTCTTCGCCGTCGTGCTCACCTCCGCGACGATCCGCACCGCGGCGGATTCGATTTCAAAAAAAATCTCCACCGCATCGAGCGGCAGCGAATGGCAAAGCGGAATCAGCGTATCCGTCCGCTTCGCCGCTTGAATCCCGGCGATCTTCGCGACCGTCAGCACATCGCCTTTCGGCAGCGCCTTCTCGCGCAACGCCGCGATCGTCTCCGCCCGGCAGCGCACGAAACCCTCCGCGCACGCCGTGCGGCGCTGCTCCGGCTTGTGGCCGACATCGACCATGCGCGCGGCTCCGCTCGCATCGAGGTGGGAAAATTCGGGAAGGCTCATCGGGGTTTAGGGTACGACGCGGACTTTGTAGAATTTGGGAGCGGAGCCGGATGGATTGTCGAGCCACGTTGTCGTCGCATCGGCGGCGGGAATCGCAGTCGGACCGCTGACTTGCGTGAAGGCGACTGCGAGATTTGTCGTGGCGAGGATTTCGTATTGCACGCCGGGAACGCTGTTCCAAGTGAGTTGCGCACTCGTGGCATTCGGGCGCGTGATGTTCACGATTTTGAAGACGGATGCGGGATCGAGCGGGTTGGTTTGCGCGATGTCTTCGGCGTCGTTGCGCGCGCCGTCGCCGTCGCGGTCGGCGGCGGGATCGAGCACGAGCGTTCCCGCTGCGCTGTTGCTAGCGGCGGTGCTTTCGATGCCCGCGTTGTTCACGGCGCGCACGGAGGCAAAGAGCGTCTGACCAAATGCGGCGCTGACCGTCTTGCCGGTGCCGCTCACGATGCCGTCGAAAAGCACGCTGTCCGTGCCGCCCGGCCCGGTGCTGATGATGACGTGGTACCCGCCGATCCCGCCTTCCGCATCCGCCGCGCCGGTCCAGGAAAACGTGACCTGCGTTCCAATCGCGTAGGCTTTTGGCGCGGACGGCACGCCCGTCGAGGGCGGCGGCGTCACGTCGTAGAGCTTCAGGTATTGCGCCTCGTATGGCGCGGTCGCCCACGCGGCGTCGGTCGTGGGGACGCGGTTCATCGCGATGAAAAATCCCTGCGCGAGCAAGTCGCTGCCGAGGATTCCGCCGGGGATGAGAAACACATGGCGCCGCGTCGGATCGGTGCCGAGATACGCGGCGAGGTTTTTCACGTTGTAGCGCCGCGCGGGCTTGAGGCCGAAGTCGTTCACGCCATTCCCATCCGTGTCGATGTTCACGTTGAACTTGTTCGCGCCGACGGTTTGCGGGTTCGCGTTACGGTCCAGATTGACGAAGCACAGCACCGTGTCGGAAAAATTCGGCGCGCCGTTTTTCGCCTCGAATTTCGCGACGGAAAAAATCTGCCCGTGCTGTGTGGTGTCGTTGAGATTCAAATAATAGCGATTCGACGAACGCAGCGCGGCGCTGAATTTCCGCGCCTGCCCAATGCCGGAATACACGGCGAAAAGCTGCGCGAGGCCGTAGTTGAAAGTGGCGTGGCCGACCTGTGTCTTGAGCCAGAGCGGCATGAGCGAGTTGAACTTTTTGAAGTGCGGGATCGGCTTCCCGAAGTTCGTCTCGTAGCGGTCGTAGCCGCTCGGCGTGATGCCGCTCTGCGTGTCGCCGGGCGGCACGACTGCGCCGCTGAGGCCGAGTTCCTGTCCGGGAAAAATCAGCGGCACGCCGTCGATGCACGAGTTCGCGGCGTAGCGCACGAGCGCGTGAAACGGGTCTTGGTAATGGTCTTCGTCGTGCGAACTGGAATTGAGCAGCACGAGCGCCTGGCCGTACGCGCTGCGGCGAGCGTCGTAGATGCCGCGGTAGTCATTCGTGCTCTGCGCGGCGTGCAGCGGGAAGACGATGTTCTCATTCAAAATATCGAAGTGCCGCCCGCTGCGGTACGTGACCGCGCCGCCGTCGAGCGACTCGGCCATGAAGATGAAGTTCCATTTCCGCGCGCGGGTTTTGTTGATGATGTATTCCCAGCACTGCGGCGGGAGCCCCTGGCCGAAGTCGGCGCGCAGCGCGTCGATGCCCGCGCTCGAATTCAGCGAAGCGCCCGCCACGTTCGCGGGGTAGCCGGTCTGCGTCAGCCAGTGCAGCGTGTATTCCGCGAAGTATTTCCAGACCTTGTGCGTGGTCGCATCGAAGTGCCCGTCGCCCGCCGTGCCTTCGTTCCCGATCGAGTAATCGAACCAGTCGCCCTCGTTGGTGAAATTGCCGGACTGTCCCGCATTCGCGACGAGCGCGGCGTAGCGCCCGTAAAAAACTTCGTAGGTGTCCGCGAATTTTCCGAAGTCGTAGCGATCCGGCGCGAGCGCGATGCTGCCCGCGCTGAACGCGCGCATGTCGTACGCATCCGTGCGCGCGAAGAAACGCGCCTCGGTGTTGCGGATTTCATTCGTCGGACTCGCGCCGCCAAAGAAGGTCTG
>JAYVRQ010000182.1:0-6907 GCA_043776145.1 Chthoniobacteraceae bacterium | reverse complement strand
CTGAATACTTTGAGTGCGAGGTCGGCGAACACGCTCTGCTCCTCGCCCGCCGCGTTTTTTTCCATCCGCCAGATCATACCCTTTTGATGCAGCACGAGAAACACATTGCTGAAGCCGGGCACTTGGCGAAACGAAGTCAGCCCGCTCTCCTGCTTGCCGCGCGGGAGTTGAAATTGAGTCGTGAAAAAAGGCCGGAGCGTCACCGGCTTGGCGAGCGGCGGGAGGTCGCCCGGCGCGACGCGATTGCTGGCGAGCGCGGACGCCGGCTGCTTGAGGGTCGTGAGATATTCGATGAGGTCGGTGAACTCCTCGCGCGAGAGCGCCGCGTGCTGACCTTCCGGCATCAGCGAAACCGCCGTGCCCGTCTTCTCCTTGATGTCGGCGGTCGCGACAAAAACTAACATCCCATCCACACCCATGAGTTGCACCCCGGCGTCGGTCGCCTGTTTCAAAACGCCTTGGTAAGTCGCACCCGCTTTCGTCTCCACAATCACCGTCCCGTAGCCCGGCGCAATGGTCGCCGACGGCTCCAAGATTGCGTTCACTAAATCGCGCCGCCCAAAGACATCACCCGCGGCAAACAAGTCCGGCCCAGCCTTCGACGCGCTGCCATCGATCGAGTGGCACTTCGCGCAAAGGAGCCGCGCGTCTTCATTGAAGAACTTACGTCCGCGCGCGATGTCGCCATCGTGAGTTAGCGCAAACTTGCGGTAGTCATCGGCGCTCCGCACTTGAGCATGGAGACCGCCCGACAATGCAAGGAGTAAGGGTAAAAGGATATTCAGCGATTTCATTTGGAAGGTTCAGTTTTCGCAGGTTGCGGCGGACGCACCACTTGCAAAATCACGACCGCATTGCTGCATCCCCACGAGAATCTCCTGCCATCCGGCGTCGGCTCCGGCCAGCGGCACCACGAAAGATTGTCCGACGCCCGGCGTGCCTGCCATGCGGCTTCGGCGTTTTTTTGCAACCAAGGCTCGAAGGCCGCTTGCTCGCCATGCTCGTTCATAAACCGCGCAATCCACCGCACTGCGATGCCATTGAAACCGCCGCCGTCGCCGCCTTCTCCGCCGGGCGGCAGATACCCATCGCGGCAGAGTTGATTCATCGTGAACGTCGCCGCAAGCCGCGCGTCGTCCGTGTAGCCGAGCAAGTTTGCCGCGCCGACAAACGTGCCCTGATTGTAAGTCAGTGCCATGCGGCTTACCCGCCCACCAAGTTGGATGTTGTCCGCCACGCGACCTGTCGTTGCATCGAACAACGTCGCGCGCTCCCACAGAAACAGTTCTCCCGCCTTCGCCATATAGGCTTCGTCGCCCGTCGCCTTTCCCAGCAAAAATGCCGCGATGGCTCCCGGCCCGTTCACGCACGCATTCTTCGAGCGATTATCCACCTTCCACCACAACCCACCTCCGAGGTCCGGCGACACCGCCCGCGCATAACACAGGTCGAAATTCGCCCGCGCCACCTCAAGAAATTCCGCGTCGTGGGAAAGCTGATGCGCTCGGACGCAGGCGATCACCATCCACATAATGTCGTCGTTAAATTCGTTGCGCACCCAAGTCCTGCCGTGGTCGTCGAGGAAGCCGCGAAACAGGTGGGTGAACATTTCGATCTGCTGCGGAGTCCCGGTTCGCTCGTAAGCATCCAGCACCATTTCCATCTGCTCCGCCCGCATCCAGAAGTCCGCCTTCCTGGATTCCTCCGTATTTTTCGTGTGCCAGGCGCGACCATCCTTTTCCCAGTAAAAAGCCTTCGTATGAGCCTCAAAAATCGCGTCTGCATCCGCAGCCGTGAACACCTCGCCCCGCAGCGCCCCGCCGCTCATGGCAAAGCAAAGCATGGCTGCCCAAGCGATGCGAAGTCCCCGCCACGTTTGCGCCGCCCGGCTTTGGTCCGATGCTGATTTCATCAATGAACTGTTTCTGGAAGTTGATGGCCTTGCAGGACGCTGGAATGGAGGTTTCCGGGGCATGCCGGGTTAGTGCCGGGTTTCGCACGAGGCGGCAAGGTAAATGAGGAAAGCAGATGCGGCGACCCTTGTAAGACTGCCGCGTACGCGATCCGAACCTCAGCGCCATAGGCGCGACATGTCCGCTTGGTTCCCGGCACATGTCGCTCCGACGGAGCTTGTGCGTTGTTTGATGCCAAAATCTATAAACATGTCGCGCCCACGGCGCTGAATGAGGTTTTTCGACAGGCTGCTAAAGACTGCGGTTAGTTAAACACTAACCCGAACTAACCCCAAAGCGGCGATGGAGAATACCGCGAAGGACACAGACAACGCGAAAGACGCGGAGTAGGAAGGGTTTCGGTTCCCGCGCCGGGAATGCTCTGGTTCACCCACTGCGAATTACCCAGCGCAGTTGCGCCGCGCTACGATCGCTTGCCGAGAAATTTCAACTGCTGCGCTTCCTTCGCGATTTCGTCGAGCTTCACACTCGTTGCGGCCTGCTTTTCCAGCAGCGCGGCGTTTTGCGTTTTCATCTGCTGCAAGGTTTCGAGCGCGCTCTTCGCAGGCGCGTTCTCGGAATGCAGCGGGCCGTTCAGCGCGACGAGGATGGCCGCGCCCCAAACAGTAAGTGCGAGTGTTTTCATCACTTGGCCTTTCCGCCTCCACGGCCCACGAAGATGCGCGCGATGCGAACGTCTTCGCCGATGGCGGCGATCTTTTCGTCGAGCTTCGCGTGGTTTTCCAAAATCGCCGTCTGCTGCGCGGCGACTTCGATGAGGATTTGCGTGAGGGCGGCGTCGCCCGTGGCGGGTGCCTGTCCGTTGGATGGCTGCGGCAGGAGCAGCGCGCCGGCGAGGGCCGCGACTCCGGTGAGCGCGAGGTAGATGGGTGGTTTTTTCATGCGGGCACTGTAAAGCGGGAAGGGTGCCCCGGCCCGTCGGGAAAATAAAATGGAACGCTGGCTTGGATGCTGCTAGGTGTCTATCGGACTCCAACAAAGCTCAAAAAAACCATGGCCGGACTCTCACAAACTCAAAACCTCTCTCAATCCCAAGTTCTCGCGCCCCAGCTTCAGCAAAGCCTGCAAATTTTGCAGGTGCCGATGCTCGAACTGCGAAACCTGATTCAGCAGGAAATCGAAACCAACCCGACGATCGAACTCGAACAGACCGAGCCGACGATCGAGGACAAGCAGGCCGAGCACGATGAATTTCAGGAGGAATTCGACCGGCTCGCGAAGCTCGATGAGGAATGGCGCGATTACATGGCGCAAAGCTCGAGCTACTCGGGCCGTTCGTCGGAGGACGAGGAGCGGCGCCAGTTCTTTTTCGATTCGCTGGTGAAAGAGGAAACGCTCCAGCAGCATCTGCTCGAGCAGATCGAAATCAGCGATCTCGAGGAGGGCGATCGGAAAGTCGCGGAACTCATCATCGGCAACATCGACGACGCGGGTTTCCTGCAAACGAGTCCGGAGGAGATTGCGAAAAACACGGGGATGGACCTCGCGGACATCGCGCGAGTGATTGCCACGGTGCAGACTTTTCATCCCATCGGCGTCGCCTCCCGCGATTTGCGCGAGTGTCTGCTGATCCAGCTCAAGCGCATCGGCAAAGAGCAGAGTCTCGAATACCGGATCGTGGATCGCTTTCTCGATGATCTCGGCAAGCGCCGCTTCCCCGAGATTGCCCGCCGACTCGGGACCACGCCGGAGCAGGTGCAGCGCGCCGCGAATTTCATCGCGACGCTCGACCCGAAGCCCGGCCAGATTTTCACCTCCGATCCGAACAACTACGTGCTGCCCGACGTGACCGTGGAGCGCATCGGCGACCAGTGGCAGATTTCGCTCAATGGCGACCAGATTCCGCATCTGCGCATCAGCAACACTTACAAGGATCTCATGTCCTCCGAGCGGAACGGCGCGGACGTGCGCGACTACATCCGCGACAAAATCCGCAGCGGGAAGTTTCTCATCAAGTCGATCCACCAGCGGCAGCAAACCATCTCGAACATTTCCCACGAAATCGTCGGGCGGCAGAAGGAGTTTCTCGAACTCGGACCCAGCGCGCTGAAGCCGATGACGATGGTGCAGATCGCGGACGTGGTGGGCGTGCATGAGACGACGGTGAGCCGCGCCATCTCCGGCAAATACATCCGCACGCCGCACGGAGTTTTCGAGATGAAGTATTTTTTCACGCCCGGCTATCAGACCGCCGACGGCGTCTCGATGAGCAACACGAGTGTGAAGGGCGCGATCGCGGAACTCGTGAAAACCGAGAACGCGAAGAGTCCGCTGAGCGACAAGGAAATCGTGGAGATTCTCAGCAAACGCGGCATTCCCATCGCCCGGCGCACGGTCGCAAAATATCGCAACGAGTTGAACATTCTGCCGAGCAACATGCGGAAGACTTACTGAGTCCGCAGCGGCGGTCAGTTGAAAGTTGAATGTTGCGCGCGCGGCGGCGAGAACTGCGCGCCATGTCCGACGCCCTGCTTTCCACGAAACCCATCGACCCGCGCGACCGCCTCATCTTCGCGCTCGATGTCCCGACGAAAAGCGACGCGCTCGCGTGGATCGAGCGGCTCGGGGATGCGGTGACTTTCTACAAGCTCGGCCTCGAATTTTGCATGGGCGGCGATTATTTCGAGGTGCTCGAAACGCTCATCGCGCGCGGCAAAAAAGTCTTCGCCGATCTGAAATTTTACGACGTGCCCGCGACGGTGCGCGGCGCGGTGGCCAATCTCGCGCACCGTGGCGCGACCTGCTGCACGCTGCATGGCGTGAGTTCCATTTACGCCGCGGCGGTGCCGGTGAAAGGCCCGATGCAACTGCTCGCCGTGACCGTCCTGACCAGCATGGACGCGGGCGATCTGGAAGAACTCGGCTGGACCGGTCCCGTCGAGGAACTCGTCTCGCTGCGCGCGCGCAACGCCATCGCGGCGGGCATCGACGGCCTCATCTGTTCCGGCCAGGAAGCCGCGCGCCTGCGCCGCGAACTCGGCTCCGCCCCGCTCATCATCACGCCTGGAATTCGCGCCGCCGCCGAACGCGGGAGCGACGACCAGAAGCGCACGATGACGCTCGCGGAAGCCTTTCGCAGCGGAGCCGATCACATCGTCGTCGGACGTCCCATCCGCAACGCCCCCGACCCGCGCGCCGCAGCCGAAGCGATGCAGGCGGAAATCGCAGCGATTTTCGCATCCTGATTCACAGACTCAGCCACCAGCCATCGCTCCGACGATCATCAGCGGCTCGGCACCGCTCACGACCGCCTCGGGAAGCGGAGTCTCCGGCGGTTCGTGCGAAAGGTCTTCCTGACACGCATAAAAGCGCACCAGCGGACGCCGCTGCCGCGTGACGTGATCGCGAATCGTCCCTTGCAAAACAGGATGGCTCGCTTCGATGGCATCGAGCACCGCACCCAGCGTCGGCGGACTTTCCACTTCCACCCGCACCTCGTCGCCGACGCGCGCGAGATTGCGAAGGTGATATGGAAGCACCACGCGGATCACGGCAGCGTCTGGACTTCCACGGAATAGACCGCGGGAAGGTCGCGCACGATGGGCTCCCACGAATCGCCGCTATTGGCTGAATAATAAACCTGCCCGCCCGTGGTCCCGAAATACACGCCGCACGAATCGAGCGTATCCACCGCCATCGCATCGCGCAGCACATTCACGTAGCAATCCTGCTGCGGCAGTCCCTTGGTCAGCGCCTCCCACTCGTTGCCACCCGTGCGGCTGCGATAGACGCGCAGTTTTCCCTCCGGTGGAAAATGCTCGGAGTCGCTCTTGATCGGCACGACATAGATCGTCTCAGGCTCGTGGGCATGCACGTCGATGGGAAAGCCGAAGTCGGTCGGCAAATTGCCGCTCACCTCGCGCCAGTCGTCGCCCGCGTTGTCCGTGCGCAAGACATCCCAATGCTTCTGCATGAAAAGAGTGTCCGGTCGCGATGGATGCAGCGCGATGCGGTGGACGCAGTGGCCCACTTCCGCATCGGGATCAGGCAGCTCATATTGCGATTTCAGCCCGCGATTGATCGCCTTCCAAGTTACCCCGCCATCATCCGTCCGAAACGCGCCTGCCGCCGAGACCGCGACATACATGCGCTGCGCATTCGACGGATCGAGCAGGATCGTATGCGCGCCCATCCCACCGGCACCCGGCTGCCAGAGCGTGCCCTTCGCATCGCGCAAACCGCGCAGTTCACTCCACGATTTTCCGCCGTCCGTACTCTTGAAAAGAGCCGCGTCTTCCGCGCCGGCATAGACCGTATCGGGATCGGTAAGCGAAGGCTCCAGATGCCAGATGCGCTTGAACTCCCACGGATGCTGCGTGCCATCGTACCACTGATGGGTGCCGACTTCCCCTTCGTAGAGAAAGCGATTGCTGCGGCCGGAAGGCGGGGCTCCCGTCTCTGGAACTCCTGCCCCATCGGGCGTGGCCCAAGTCTTTCCACCATCATCGGATCGCTGGATGACCTGCCCGAACCAACTGCTCGTCTGCGAGGCATAGATGCGATCCGGGTTCACCGGCGAACCCTTGAGATGATACATCTCCCAGCCCGCAAAGAACGGCCCGCTCACTTCCCACTGCTCGCGCTGGCCATCGGAAGTTAGGATGAATGCGCCCTTCTTGGTGCCCACTAAAACTCTTACGCTGCTCATAGTTAGTTTGGGTCTTAGGAACTTTAGAGAGGTTCTGAGCGGAGTTTTTTGAGGAGAATGGAATAGAGGCTAGCGTGGCGATGGTTCCAACGCCATTCGGATTCTTTGAGATGAATGATGAAGTATTCTGCGCGGATGCCACGGAGTTTGGCGAGACACAGTTTGGTGAAGCTCCAGAAGCTCTCAATGCCATTGACGTGATTTCTGCCGCGGGCGAACTGGTTCTTGTGATGGTGGATGCGGTGGTGCTTGTCGCCGCCCAGGACAAGCCCATCATAGGACTTCC
>JAYVRQ010000181.1:0-6916 GCA_043776145.1 Chthoniobacteraceae bacterium | reverse complement strand
ACTATAACTGGCATCGCCCTCACCACGCCCTCAAACTCAGAGTTCCCGTCTCCAGACTCCATCTCCACATGAACAACCTCTTGAGTCTCCACAGCTAGAGAGCCGCTTTCGAGGAGGCGAACGATATTGGGATGTGCGAGGCTGCGCAGCGATGCGGCTTCGAGTTCGAGGCGCTTGATGGATTCGACTTTGGCGAGGCGCGGGACTTTCAGTGCGGCGATGACGCCATCGCGCAAACTGCGCGCACGCTAGACGAGGCCAGTCCGTCTTGGCCGAGGACGCTCTCGATTTTCCAACCCGGCACGATGGGACGCGACGGGAGCTCGCTGCCGAGCACGCCGGTGGTGGGTGCGGAGACGCGCGGGGATCTGGCGCAAGGCTGCGGGCATCATCGCGAGGCAGGTGGCGACTTCGGCGTACGTGTCGTCAGGGAGCGGAGATTCGAGCGCGGGAAGCAGGGCATCGAAGAGCGCGGCGCGATGGGTTTCCGCCTAGTGCGTGGCGACGCTATCGAGCGCCTCTTCCATGACAGAAAGCGCCCATGTTCGCGCGTAGAGCGCGTCTGGCGTACTCGCGAGCGTGGGCTCGGCGAGGTAGGCGGATTCCGCGCCGGTCTAGTCAATGTGGATGTGCGTCGCATCGCGCCGCGCTTTTGGCGGTGCGCGCGCTCGTGCTCGGTGGCGAGATGATTGAAGAAAGATTTCAGCAGCCAAGAGCGCAGCTTGCCGCGTCCGGCATCGGCCCGCGCCACGAGATTTCGCTCGCACATTTTCGCGAGAAAACTCTGCACGCCATCGCCCGCATCCTCCAGCGAATGCCCACGCCGCCGTGCCCAAGCGTAGAGCGGAGACCAGCAGATTGTGAGCAATTCACCGAGCGCGCCGTGCGACTCCGCGGTCCGGCGCACGAGCGACCAGCGCGTGCGGGAGAAGGAGCCCGGATCCTGCGGAAAAAAAACGGGGCGTCGGAACTTTCCATCGCAGGAAGATGCGACTGCCCTCCGCCGTCGCGCGCTTACGGTTCGACGGTCTGCTCGAACTTAAAGCCGCCACCGCCAATCGAGAGGATTACTGCGGGCTTCGAGGCGTTGCGTTTGTCGTCGAGCGTGATTTTGCCGGTGATGCCCGCGTGCTCTTTTGTCGCGCCGATGGCGACCTTGAGTTTCTCGCCGTCTGTGCCGCCGGCCTTCTCGATGGCTTTTGCCAAAATCACCGCAGAGTCGTAGCCGAGCGCGGCCATGTCGTCGGGGGTTTCGTTGTATTTCGCCTTGTACTTTTTCACGAAACCCTGCACGGCTTCGGCCTTGTCATCCGCGCTGAAGTGGCAGGAAAAAAAGGAGCCGTCGAGCGAGTTGCCCGCGACCTTGAGCAGCGAGTCGCCGACCCATCCGTCGCCGCCGAGCAGCGGAGCCTTGATGCCGAGGAGGCGCGCTTGTTTCCCGATGAGCGCGACTTCCGCGTAGTAGCCGGGAACGAAGATGGCATCAGGCTTCGCGGCTTTGATCGAGGTAAGCTGCGCTTTGAAATCCTTGTCGCCGGTCGAGTATTTCTGCTCCTTCACCACCGTTCCGCCATTGGCTGTGAGATGCTTCACGAAGAACTCCGCTAGTCCCACTGAATAGTCTTGTTTCACGTCGGTCAGGATGGCCACGTTCTTCCAACCTTTACCCAGCGCGAACTTCGACATCACGGTGCCTTGGAATGGGTCGATGAAGCAGATGCGGAAGATATAGTCTCCGACTTCGGTAACTTTCGGATTCGTCGAGGCGGGCGAGATCATTGGCACTTTGTTTTGCTGGCAGATGGGTGCGGCTTCGAGCGACTTGGAGGACGCGACCTCCCCGAGCACGGCGATCACTTTATCCTGTGAGATGAGTTTGCGCACGATGGTCGCAGGCTGGCCCGCGACGGATTGATCGTCCTCAGTGATGAGCTTGAATTTTTTGCCGAGCACGCCGCCCGCCGCATTCAGTTCGTCGAAGGCGAGCGCCGTGCCCTTGTGCGAGGACTGACCGAAACTCGCACTGCCGCCCGTGAGCGAGGCGAATTCGCCGACTTTGATTTCGTCCTGCGCGAGCGCGGTGGCGAGGCTGAAGGCGGAAATAATGAAGGTGGTGAAGGTGCGATGGAATGGGTTCATGGAAGTGGAAATCGCGCGGATGCTAGGGAGCCGGTCCCCGCGTTTCAACTGGAATGAATCGTGCGAACAAACGCAGCGGATTCACGCCATTTGCCGCGAAATCACGACGTGAAATCAGTCTCAACGCGGGCACAATTTTTGCTTTTTTGGTAGAAACGAAAATGTCTGTATTCGAGAAAAACCCAGCAGCATCCAGCCGCTCCGTCAAACCGGGGGTTCCGGCGATACGGCTGTCGGCGCTGCGCCAGAAAGCAGGCGGCTTCACGGTGATTCAGGCGGTCGTGGCGATGGGCATCGTGGCGGTGGCCGGTGCGGCAGGGATGATGGCGCTCGTGCAACTCAACAACAAGGCGGCTTCCATGCGCACTCTCAACAATGCGCGCGCGGTGGTGCAGCGGAATATCGACACGGCGCTGGGGGTTCCTTTCAGCACCACGCAGCAGCCGGCGATTCTTGCGATCACGTCGGCGTCGGGATCGGTGTACGATGATGAAGGTGATGGGGATAATTTGGTGACTATCATCACGCCAAAGACAGGTGCCGGGACTACCTTGAAAGGCACGCTCACTAGAATCGTGACCGCGCAGGCTAACTCGGATAGCGCGGACATCCGGCGGATCACTTTCCGCATCAACTACACGGTGAAAAACCGCGCGTACACTTTTTCCATGACCACCTTGAGAGGGAGCGACTGATTATGAAATCGAAGTGCCGGGCGTTCACGCTCATTGAAATCCTCGTCGGCGCGGCACTGTCCTCCGTGATCGCGGTGGCGATTTTTGCATTGATGAATGCAGGGATGATTCTCTCCGCAAAAAACCTGGCTTTGAACCTGACCAGCAACTCAATGCGCAGCGCGCTAGATCGCGTCGAGCATGTCGTGCAGATGGGTGACTCGATGCCTGTGCTCGTCGATACCTCTGGAGCAACGGTGAGTGCGGGGGCGGCGGCGGGGATCAAGTTTGATCGCTATCTGGGCGGGCCATTCGTCATCACGACTTCCGGCAGCGGCCTGCCTTCGACGACTACTACCATGACTTTGACACGCTCGACTCATGCGGTGGCTTCCCCGCCTGCGCCGAAAGCCGGCGACATCGTGCGCATCGCGACGACGGACGATACCTTGCGCCCGCGCATCCAATCGGTCGTCGCGGGAACGGTGGATGCGCAGTCGCGCCAAGCCTTCACGGTGACGCTCACGGCTGCGCTCGGGACGACGATAACACAGGCAACCGGAACTATCATGACGGCAAAGACCATTCGGAACGCGGCTTTCATCGTAATGCCATCAAACGGTCGGCAGGAGTTGCGCTACTACGATACTTTCGACACAACGACGGATCTCAACGACGCGACGAAATACATCCTCGTCACCGACCAGATGGGTGTGCAGACGGCGGATACCACGCCATTCACGATCGTGACGAAAGAGGGGAAATCCTTCGTGAACTTTTCCCTGCACGTTCGCAGTGCCAATGGCCTTCGCGCCATGCAGCGCGACGAATTCAACAGCTTCAACCGCATCGACACCCAAATCCGTCCAAAAACCATCCCCTAAATCATGCACACTAAAAACACCCAGGGTAACATCCTCATTGTTGCGCTCATCCTGATCGTCGTCGTCTCCGGCCTCGTCGTGGTCGCGGTCAGCGTGACCGACAACTCCGCGCATTTCGCGGATCGAAGCCGGGACTTGGTCGCCGGGCAGGCCGCCGCGGAAGGCGCGGTGGATCATGCTTTCGCGATCTGGAAACGCCGGATCAACGCCGGAAACAGTACGATCACCGGCGCCGAGGCCACCGCGAATCTGTCCGCACCGACCTTCACGGACTATACCTACGCCTCGGCTGCTGCCGACGGTCCATTGAAAGTCGAGGCGCTCGATGAATACGGCGCGCCGCTGAGTTCGACAAGCAAGCCCACGAAAGTCACCGTGGACCTTCCCAGCTATCCCGGCTGGCGTGGCAGCAGCTATAGCTACAGCGCCCGCGCCAAGGTGCAGCAAACCGGTGTCACGAATGGTTTCCAGATCGGTGTGAAGCGGCAGTTTCAATACTCGGAGGTGCCGCTGTTTCAGGCCATGTTTTTCTATGAAGACGATCTCGAATTTTACCGGCCCGCGACGATGATCGTGAGCGGCCTGGTGCATACGAATTCCTTCGCCTATCTGAGCCACGGGAGTGGTTCATCGCTTACCTTTCAGGATCAAGTTTCCTATGTCGATGGTTACTCCATCGACACGGCTCCGCCCTATGCCGATCTATGGAGCGGCTACGTGGCTGGGGATACTTATACACCCACGTTTCCCAACGGAATATCCAGCCAGCTCCATCAAGTCCCGCGCTTCGAACCGCTCGGCAGCGAGCCCGCTGCGGTGATCAACACCACGGACACCAACCCGAACAACGATGGCTTCCGCGAACTGATCGAACCTCCCAACACCTCCTATACGGACCCGCCGGAAATTGCCAAACGCCGTCTCTACTCGAAGGCGGGAATGCGCATCAATATCAATGGCTCGACGGTCACCGTCACCGGCCAGAACGGCACCACGATCGCCTCGTCCTCACAAGCGGGGATCGTGAGCGCCATCAATTCCCGCACGACCATCTACGATTCGCGCGAAGGCAAGAACGTGGATGTAGCCACGCTGGATATTTCGGCTCTCAACACCGCTCTGAGCAGCAGTGGTATCACCGGATTCAACAACGTGATCTATATCAACGACACCACGCCCATCACTGCCAGCGACCCGGAACCGAAGACGATCCGGCTTAAGAATGGCGGGGTGCTGCCGACCAACGGCCTTACGATCGCCAGCGAGAATGCCATTTACATCCAGGGAGACTATAACACAGGAACCGTCAGCGATCCCACGCAGGTTCCTTCCAACAACGGTGGCAACTCCACCAATACCGACAGCCCGACCGTGACCAGCTACGACCGCAAACCCGCCGCCGTCATCGGTGATGCGGTGATGCTTCTTTCCAATAACTGGAACGACGCCAATTCGTCGCTCGCGCTGGCAAACCGCTCGGCCAGCAACACCACCTACAATACAGCTATCGTCTCCGGCTTCATGCCTTCCGGCTACCAGCCAACTTCCGGCAGCCAGTATGGATACTCCGGCGGTGGGAATAACTTCCCGCGCTTCCTCGAAAACTGGAGCAATCAGTACTGCACGTATTTTGGCTCCATGGTCGAGCTTTACCAGAGCAAGAGCTTCACCGCACGCTGGGACACCGGGGTCATCTACCGGCCACCGAACCGCTGCTGGAACTTCGACACCAACTTCCGCAACAGCCCGCCGCCCGGCACGCTCGACGCCGCCTCCTGGATTCGCGGCACCTGGGCGAAATACTAACCTGCATTCCTATGAAACTCCGCACCACACTGCTCAGCCTGCTCGCGCTTCCCGTCTTCCACGCCGGCGCGATCGACCTCACTCCGCGCTGGACCGACACCACCATCGACGGCATCCCGCAGCGCCATCTCTATTTCGCCGATGGCAGCCAGAAATTCCTGCTGAGCATCGACAAAGAAACCGAAGTCGCCCCGCGTTATGGCGGTGCCAATTTCCGGTTCCCGAAATTCCCGGACGTTGACCTCATCGTGATGCCTTCGAGTTTCACGCCGAATGTTCCTTTCGACGAAACCAAGCTGGACGAGTATCGGGATGCCGCGAAAAAGCTGCTCCCGGCCAGCGCCCGCACCGCTGAGATCAAGGTGGAAAAAGCGAATCCCCTCCCGATTAACAACTGGAAGAGCTTTCTCATGGAGTTGCACTTCACGATGAACTCTCGCGCTTACATCCAGACGGTGACGTTTCTCAATCTCAACGAACGCGACCAAATCGTGCTCGTGACCTCCGCGCCGGAGAAGGACTGGAACGAAGCCGGGGAACGCTCGTGGCAGATCGTGCGTTCGTGGCAGGAGATGCTGCCGGGCGACGAAGGCCCGCCGAAGGGCAACTGACGCCGCTCGCGGATTTGTCCGCGGAATTTCATTTCGGGCTTTGCAGACGGGGCGCGGGCCATATAGGTATCCGCTCTTTTTCACATGCCCGAGTTTTCTGTCGCAGTCATTGGCGCTTCGCACGATCGCCGCAAATACGGGAACAAGGCGGTGCGGGCCTATCGCGAAAACGGCTACACCGTCTTCCCGGTCAATCCCAACGAGGCAACCATCGAGGGGCTCAAGGCGTATCCCCATCTCGATGCGATCTCCGAGCCCATCGACTACATCAGCCTCTACGTGCCGCCGGCCGTGGGCATGAAACTTCTGCCCGCCATCGCGGCAAAGCAGCCGAAGGAAGTCTGGCTCAACCCCGGCTCCGAAAGCGACGACCTCATCGAAGCCGCCGCGGACCTGCATCTGCGCGCCATCGTCGCCTGTTCGATCGTCGCGCTGGGGCTCGATCCTCACGATTTTCCCGATGTTTAATTCCCTCGTCTCGTTCGCCCGCTCATCCATCGGCAGAAAATGGATCGTTGCCCTCACCGGGCTCGCCATGGTCGGCTTCCTCGTCGGCCATCTGGTGGGAAACTTGCAGGTGTTTCTCCCGCCCGAGCACATCAATAAATACGCCGCGTTTTTGAAAAGCATCGGCGAGCTGCTCTGGATCGTGCGCCTCGGGCTGCTCGCCGCCGTCGTGCTGCACGTCGTCTTCACCCTGCAGCTCGCCCTCGAAAATCGCGCGGCGCGTCCGCAGAAATATGCGAAGCGCAACTCGGTGCAGGCGCGCATTTCCACGCGGACGATGGCGCTGAGCGGCAGC
>JAYVRQ010000180.1:0-6927 GCA_043776145.1 Chthoniobacteraceae bacterium | reverse complement strand
GTGGCGAACAACGCCGTGGCGGAAAAAGATCTCATCGTCACCGCGACGATCGCGAACGGTTCGCTCGTGAAATCAGGCTTGGGCACGCTGTTTCTTTCTGGCGCCAATACGTTCGCGGGCGGCGTGACGGTGAGCGCGGGCGAGTTGATGGCGGGCAGCACGAGCGCGCTCGGGACGGGCACGCTCACGCTCGCCACGGGCGGTGCGATCCGCAGCGAAGTCACTGCGCTCACGGTGGCAAACCCTGTGGCGATCAGCGGCGACGCGACCTACAGCGGCATTCGCGATCTCACTTTCAGCGGAGCGGCCACGATGAACGGCAGCCGAACGCTCAACGTGACGAACAGCAATCAGACGATTTTTTCCGGCATCGTCAGCAGCAACGCGGCGCTGGGCGGCCTGACGAAAACGGGCGCGGGTATTCTCACCTTCAGCGGCCCGAATGCGAATACTTACGTCGGCTCGACCTTCGTGAACGACGGCCTGCTCATCCTCGGAAAAACGGCGGGCGTCACCGCGATCCTGAGCGCGTCGCTCACCATCGGCGACGGCACGCACGCGGCCACCGTGCAGCTCAACGCGAGCAATCAGATCGCGAATTCGAGCAACGTTTTCATCAACGCAGACAGCCGACTCGACCTCGGAAATTTCTCCGAGCAAATCGCGGGGCTCACGCTGAATGCGGCGACGGTCTCCGCCGGTGGGGGCGTGCTGACGATCGGTGGAAATGTGAGCACCACCGGGACGTGCGTCATTTCCAGCGAGATCAATCTCGGCGGGGCCACGCGCACTTTCACCGTGGGTGCCGCCCCGTTCGAGGTGGACCTGAACGCGCCCGGCGCAATTTCCAATGGCGGCATCGTGAAAGACGGCGTGGGTGCGCTGTCGCTCGGGGCTTTTGCCAGCACCTTCTCGGGAGGGCTCACCGTGAATGCCGGCGAGGTCGCGCTCGGGAGCGACACGTCCGCCGGGAGCGGCCCGCTCGTCTTGAATGACACTGCGACGGTGCGTTCCATCGAAGGTCCGATCGTGCTCGCGAACGTGCTCACGATTGGCGGCAACATCACCGTCTCCGGCTCCCAGGACATCGCGTTTGGCGGCGCGACGACGCTCACCGGCACGCGCACGATCACCACGACGAACACCGCGCTCACGAGCATCAACGGCGCGATCGGCCAGGACGTGGCGGGACGCGGCTTCGTGAAAGCGGGCCTCCGCACGCTCTCGCTTGGCGGCACGGCGGCGAACACTTTCACCGGCTCCGCGACCGTGAACGAAGGCACGTTGCTGCTGAACAAACCCGCCGGAGTGAATGCGATCGCCGGGAGCGCGCTTATCATCGGAGACGGCAGCGGCGGGAGTAACGCCGATGTCGTGCGCCTGCTCGCGAGCAATCAAATCGGCAACGCCATGCCCGTGACGGTGCGCGCTTCCGGCCTGCTCGATTTGAACAATCACGACGAGACGATCCCTTCGCTCTCGCTCGAAGCGGGCCAGGTTTTCACCGGCACGGGCCTGCTCACCGTCACCGGCCCGATCGACGCGCTCACCGCGAGCAACAGCGCGATCATCAACGGCCATCTCAGCCTCGGCGGCGGCACGCGCACCATCACCGTCGCGAACGGGAGCGGCACTTTCGATATGTTCCTCGATGCCAGCGTCGAAAACGGCTCGATCACGAAAACCGGTGCGGGCCTGCTCGCGATCACCGGCTTGCAAACTTACTCCGCACTCCTCGCGCAAGCTGGAATGACCAAGCTCTTCACCCCGCTCGGCACCGGCACCTCGACCGTCAACGTCACGCCCACCGGCGCGAGCGCGACGGTCTTTTTCAACACGAGCCAAACCCTCGCCTCGCTCACCATCGGAAACGGCGGCGTCGTGATCGTGGATAACGAACCCGCTCCCGCCCCGCCACTGGCCTTCGACGAATCCGCCATCGCTGAAACGCAAACCGTGCCGGAGCCGGGTTCAGGCTTGCTCGCGGCGTTCGGCTGGATCGTAGCTGCGGCGTCTCGCCGCAGCCACTTCCTCCGCCCTCCGCGTCATTGAGCTTCGTGATTTCACGAAGATGCGGCTAGTCTCCGTGAATGCCTGAACTCTCTCTCAATGACCGCATCCTCGCGCTGCTCCGGCGCGCGGATTACCGACCGATGGACAAGGTGGAAATGTCGAAGCGGTTGAACCTGCACAGCGCGGAACGGCGCAATCTCGTGGATGTGCTCGGGCAGCTCGAGACCGATGGGATGATCGCGCGCATTCGGAAGGATTGTTACATTTTGCCAAAGACCGCGGACCTCGTGACGGGCACGCTGCAAGTCCACGCGGGCGGCAACGCACACCTTATCAACGAGACGGCGGGGCAGAAGGACTTGTTCATCGCCGCAGGGAATCTCGGAGTCGCGATGAATGGCGACAAGGTGGTGGCGCGCTTGGAGCTCGGCGGGCGCGGGCAGCGTCGCGAGCGGCGCAAGGGCGACAGCGCGGAGGGACGCGTGATCCGCATTTTGAAACGCGCGAACGAAACCGTGGTCGGCACGCTGCAGCGGGCGAAGAAACATTTTCATGTGCTGCCGGACGATTCGCGATTGCAGCATGACATCCTCGTGCAGCCACCGAAGACCGCGCGCGTCGGCGACAAGGTGGTGGTGAAACTGGAGCCGTGGGAATCCGAGCATGTGAATCCCGAGGGCGAGATTATCGAGGTGCTCGGCGCGGCGGGCGATCCCGGCGTGGACATGCTTTCGGTGATTCGGAAGCACCAGCTTCCGCTCGCCTTTCCCGACACGGTCGAGCGCGAGGCGGATCGAATTCCCGAGACGATTTCCGAAAGCGACCTCGCGAATCGCGTCGATTGCCGGCGCGATTTCGTCATCACGATCGACCCGGATGACGCGAAGGATTTCGACGATGCGATCCTCGTCGAGCGCACGTCGAACGGCTGGCGGCTCGTGGTGCATATCGCGGATGTGTCTTACTACGTGCGCCCCGGCACGGCGCTGGATCGCGAGGCGCGCGCGCGGGGGAACTCGACGTATCTCGCGGATCGCGTGATCCCGATGCTGCCGGAGCGGCTGAGCAATGGCGTGTGTTCGCTGAAGCCGCGCGTGGACCGGCTGACGACGGCGGCGTTCATCGAGTTCGATCGCGCGGGGAAAATCAAAGGCGCGAAATTTGCGAAGAGCGTGATCCACAGCGCGGCGCGGCTCACGTACCGGCAGGCGTTCGCCATTTTGGAAAAAAAGCCGGTGCCGCCGACGCCGAATTATGAGCGCGGCGGGCAGGTGCATCTCGACTCGAAGCCGGTGCCGCTCGACGTGACGCCGCAACTCCGCGAGCGCGTGGAAACGGCGTGGGAACTCGCGTCGGTGTTGCGCAAGAAACGATTCGCGGAAGGCTCGCTCGATCTGGATTTTCCCGAGGTGAAAGTGTGGCTCGACAACGAGGGCCGCGCGGAACGGGTCGAGAAAGTGGAGAACGATATTTCGCATCAGCTCGTCGAGGAATGCATGCTCGCCGCGAACGAAGTCGTCGCCCGCGAGATCAAGAACCGGCAGACGCCGGGCATCTATCGCATTCACGAAGATCCGGACCCGGACCGGCTCGCGGACTTTCGCGAATTCGCCGGGAACTACGGCTTCAAAGCCGGCGACATGACGCAGCGGCGCGAAGTGCAAAAGGTGCTCGCGGCGATCAAGGGGACGGCGGAGGAATACGCGATCAAGCTCCAGTTTTTGAAGAGCCTGATGCGGGCAACTTACGACACGAAACCCATCGGCCACTACGGACTCGCGAAGGTGAACTACACGCATTTCACGAGCCCCATCCGGCGCTACGCGGACCTGCTCGTGCATCGCATGCTGGCGCGGCAAAAGGTGGGAGACATGAAGGATCTCGGCACGGTCGCGTTGCATCTCTCGACCACCGAGCGCACGTCGGCGGATGCGGAGAAGGATTCGACGATGTTGAAGAAGATGGAGTTTTTTACACGGCAGCTTGCGGCGAAAAAGCCGGTCGAGTTCCGCGCGATCGTCGTCGATGTGCGGACGATGGGGCTCTTCGTGGAGTTGCCCGATGTGATGGTGAGCGGGCTCATCCACGTCAGTTCGCTCGCGGGCGATTTTTTCCAGTACGACAACGTGCGGCTGTGTTTCATCGGGCGAAAGACGAAGAAAAAATTCGCGCTCGGCGACAAGCTCCAGGTCATCGTCTCGCGCGTGGATGCCTACCGGCGGCAGATTGATTTCGTGCCGGTGTAGCCGTGCGCTGGCACATCTTCGCGATCGGAAAACCGCGGCTCGATTTCGCCCGGCTCGGCATCGAGGAATACGTCGCGCGGCTGCGCCCGTTCGCGCCCGTGCAGATGCACTGGCTCAAGTCCACGACACAAGCCGGCGAAAGCCTCGCGCTCGTCGAACGCAGCAAGGGAATGCTCCGCATCGTGCTCGATGAACGCGGCGAGGAAGTGACCAGCCGCGCGCTCGCGAAAAAAATCTCCGACCTCGAGATGCGCGGCAAACGCGACATCGCGCTGCTCATCGGCGGGGCCGACGGCCACAACGATTCCGTGCGCGAAGCCGCCGCTTGGATGTGGTCGCTCAGCAAACTCACGCTCCAGCACGAACTCGCACTCGTCGTCGCGACTGAGCAACTCTACCGCGCTTACACGATCAAGGCCGGACTGCCGTATCATCGGGACTAAAGCTGCGGCACCACTCCTAATGGTGCGCGGAAATTTACTCGGCCACCATATCTTGTGCTTGCGCCTACTCAGCGCGGCTCCTACTTTCGGCCTCGCTTCCCCGAAAATCACCACTTTCAACCCACCCACTGCATGTATCTCAAGTCCCTCGAAATCTTCGGCTTCAAGTCCTTCGCTCCCCGCACGGTCATGGAATTTCATCGCGGCGTGACCTGCGTGGTCGGGCCGAATGGGTGCGGCAAATCCAACGTGCTCGACTCGATCCGCTGGGTGCTTGGCGAGCAGTCGGCGAAGGCGCTCCGCGGTGGAGAAATGGCGGACGTGATTTTTTCGGGGACGGATTCGCGCGCGGCGGTCGGGATGGCCGAGGTTTCGATGACCTTTTCGGAATGCGAGGAGGCGCTCGGGCTCGACTGGCATGAGGTCACGATTACGCGCCGCGTTTTCCGCGACGGTGGCTCCGAATATTTGCTGAACAAGACGCCGTGCCGGCTGAAGGACATCCATCAGATGTTCATGGACACGGGCATCGGGCGGTCAGCGTATTCGATCATGGAGCAGGGGAAGATCGACGCGATCCTGTCGTCGCGTCCCGAGGATCGGCGCGCGATTTTCGAGGAAGCCGCCGGCATTACCAAATACAAGTCGCAGAAGAAGGAGGCGCTGCGGAAGCTGGAGGCGACGGAGGCGAATTTGCTGCGGTTGGAGGACATCATCAAAGAGGTGAAGCGGCAGATCGGATCGCTCCAGCGGCAGGCGGGAAAGGCGCGGCGGTATCAGGCGCTGCTGTCGGATTTGCGGATGCTGGAAACGCACGCGGCGAAGCGGCAGTTCGACATGATCGAAGAGCAGCGCACGGCGGCGACGGCGGAACACACGGCGCTTTCGGAAAAGCAGGCCGAGGCCGAGCAGGAAATCGAGCGGCAGGAGAGCGAAGTGCAGGTGCAGCGCGCGGCGCTCGAAGAGATGGAAGCAAGGCTGAATCAGGCGCGGCAGGCGGTGAACGATCTGCGGACGCGCATCTCGAATCACGAAAGCCGCGTGCTTTTTAACAACGAGCGCGCGGCGGAATTTGAGGGACTCGTCGAACGGTATCGCGCGGATGTCGCGGGTGCAGAGGAGAAATTCCGCATCGCGGAAACGCAGCTTCACGACACGGATGCGGAGCTGGCGCAGATCACGGAAATGCTCGCGGGCGAACTCCGGCACATGGAGGAAAAGCAGGCGGCGACCGCCTCGTTGACCGCGCAGCGGCAGGAGGCCGAGCAGACGATCAGTGCGGTGGCGAATGACACGGCGCGGATCGAAAACAAACTGAGCAGTCTGCGCGGCCAAATCGCCGGCGTGATGCAGCAGCGCGACGGCGCGGAAGCGCGGCTGAGTTTTCTCTCGGGCGAACTGGATCAGCTCACGTTTGCGTTCACCGAATTCACCGACCGCCTCCGCAGCACGCAGGCCGAATTGGAAAGCGCGATCGCCGCCCATGAGTCCCATGCGTCCCATGTGTCCCAAGCCGAAACGCAACTCCGCGAATCGCAGTCCGCGCTTACCACAGTCGATCGCGATCTTCGCGACGCGCAGCGCGCCCTCGCCGAAAAAGAATCCAAACTCGAAGTGCTGCGCGCCCTGAACGAAGGCGGCGAAGGCTTCTCCGAAGGCACGCAAGCCGTGCTCCGCGGCCTCGACAACCCGGACTTTTTCAAACCGTCCGTGCTGGGTGCCGTGGCGCAGTTCATCGAGGTCGCGCCGGAGTACGTCGTCGCCGTGGAAGCCGCGCTGGGCGCCAATTTGCAGGCGATCGTGATGAAGGACTCAATGATCGCCGAGAGCGTTCTGAAAACGCTGACTGCGCAAAAGCTCGGCCGAGCCTCGCTCGCGTTGCGGGATTTCAAATCGCAGATTTCAGATGTCAGATTGGATTCCCCGCTGCCCGACGGCGCGCTCGCGTGGGTGCGCGAAAAAGTGACCGTGACGGAGAACGGCGACACGCAAAAGCTGATCGAATCACTGCTCGAAGGCACGGTGCTCGTGGCCGATTTGGAAACCGCGCTCCGCATCGCGAACAATCTGAAATCAGAAATCAGAAATCAGAAATTCGTGACGCTCGCCGGCGAAGTCCTGACCGCGAGCGGAATCCTTCACGGCGGCGCGACCACCGAGGCCGTCAACTCCGTGCTTCAGCGCAAAAACCAAATCCACGAACTAGAGCGCGAGGAATCCGTGAT
>JAYVRQ010000179.1:0-6928 GCA_043776145.1 Chthoniobacteraceae bacterium | reverse complement strand
CGGCGACTTCTGTGGCACCTTTCGCATCCAGCCAAAGGATTCCACCTACGGGTGTGCGTGCTTCGGCAATGAATGCCTTCCAGTCTCCGGGAGTGAGGAGGTTATTTACCACGTCGCGCTGTGAGTAGTAGTCGAGCGAGTCGTTGGAGGCGAAATTGCACAGGATGACGGTGCCTCGTGGGAAGTGATCCTTTAGGAAGCGGCCAAGTGCCGGGATGAAGCCGGGTGACTCTGCCTTTTCCGCATCGAGTATGGAGAATGGCGAGCGCAGGCTCTCGGCTCGGCTGACTGCACTCGCGCCAAGCCAGGTGAGCAGTACGGTGGTGACGGCGATGCCGAACACGCGGGATACGGTGCTCGTAAAGTGTTGTTCAAAGCGCGCGACGAGGGCCTCCATCCCGAGGCCGGCTGCCATCGCGAATACACCGATGAGGTAGAACATCGAGAAGTCATGCACAAAGGATTGGTTCCGCAGGATGGTGACGTATAGGAAGCCAGCGACCGCCATAGGCATCATCGCAAAGGAGCACCAACGAAGACCAGGCGATGAGTGGCGACCGGACCACAGTGATATGAGACCGATCCCCATTAGGAACCAGGGCATGGGAAGAAAGTCATTAGCCAACGCATCAAGGATGGCGGCGCCCCATTCACGGAAGGTGAAATGGACTGCGTTTGCGGCCATGGTGGGGCCGTCGGTCGCTGCGGTGCTGCTCAGTCTCATGGTGGCAACGTGCCAGAGATCGCTCCAGGCATCCGGGCGCACGTGGCGGATTTGCAGGAGGAAAATGATGCCGGACATGCCGACGAGCCCCGTGAGCAGGAGGCCGAAACGGAGGCTTTGCCTTTGCGATATACCGGCAGCGCCCACGCCTTTCCATCCCCTGAATATATAATAGGCAGCGAGACTAATGACGAATAGATAGCCCGGCCAGTCCATCCAAAGGGTGAACGCGGTGGAAATCGCCGCGAGCACAGCCCATCGGCGACGAAGGGTGACCTGCCAACGGCGCAGGCAAAGCAGCACGGCGAACATGCACATGAGCAGGCACGGCTCGAAGTCAACCATGTCGCCGTAGTGGAGTTCCATGGGCAGTGTGGCAAAGGCGGCGGTGGTGAGCGTGGCGGCACGGGCATTCACCGCGCTGCGCATGAGCAGCCAGAGTAGCACAGCGCTCAACAAGGAACACCCAACGGGCACGACGCGCGCGGCCCATTCGGACTCGCCGAAGAAGGCAAACGCCCCCGTGACCAAAGTGGGCAGTAGCGTGGGGTGATGCACATAAAACGCTTCCGGCGGAATCGGCGGCGGCGCGAAATACAGTGGCACTGGCACCCCTGCGGTGGTGAGGATACCAGCCTCGAGATTCACATGCGCGGCCTGCGAATAAAACGCGCCGTACCAGTTGTCGTCTTCAGTCCAAGGGATCGTGATGTTTCTGCAAAGAGCCCACGCGAGGAAGGCGAGCACCACAAGAAATCCGAAGCTCCACACAAAACCATCAGGCCCGAGGTCACCGATCCGGTGCTTGGTATGGCGCACTGCACGCGGTTCCCCTGCTGCTGGAAAATCTTCTTTCAGTCGTCTGGTTCCTTCGATTCATGCGGGCTGAGAGCGGAAGGGGTGGGAGTCGAACCCACGATAGGTTTTACCCTACTCTCGATTTCGAGTCGAGTGCCTTAGACCACTCAGCCACCCTTCCAGTTACTATCGTTCAATGACTTACAGACTTTTCGGAAAATGCGATTTGACTTTTATACGGTCTGTTTATACGGTCTGTGTGCAAGCACTGCAAAACGCCATGCAAACGAAGACCGCAGAAAACGAGACGGTTTGGAATCCCACGCAAGTTCAGTTTCTCTACAGGCATAAAAACGGGCGCTACTATGTCCGCACGTATGCCGGAGGCAAGGGAAATTGGACGAGCCTCAGGACGAAACTTCTCTCCGTCGCCAAGAACCGGATGAAGGAGCACGTCGAAGCCGTCGAGCGCCACCGGATCACCGGCAATTCCGTCGAGGCTGTCGGCAAGCTCACCTTCGGCGAGGCCATCCACTCCTACCGGGAGCAGCTCGCAGCTTCCGACGTTCGCCCGAACACGAAGGCGTATCGCGAAGCCGGTGTAAAACTGGTGCTCCGTTCATGGGAAGGTGTGGAGGCACTCAACGTTCGCCGTATCACGTCGAAAACTGTTGAGGAATGGCTTCGCCGCTTCAAAGCGGCAGCGGTTCCGTTTGTGCCTCCGAACGCCAAGTCTGCGGCGAAGAATTCCACCGGAGCCAGCATGACAACGATCAAGTGCGCGCTCGATGCCGTGCGCCAGGTTCTCGATGTCGCCGTTTCCGCCGGGCACCTTTACGCCAATCCCGCGCGGAATTCGACCGTCGCCGAATCAGCACGCCGGATGTTCAAGGCAACCCGGCGCGAACGTGCCGAGCGTGTTCCCTTGCGTCTTCCGACGCGCGAGGAATTCATCCAGCTTGTGGAAAAGATCCGCACTGCCGGTGTCGCCGATTGCAAAGCCGCCGCCGATTACGTGCAGTTCATCGCCTTTTGCGGAGCGCGGAAAAACGAGGCGGCGCACGTCGTGTGGTCCGACATTGATTTAACCCGCGAGACGATTCATTTACGAGTCACCAAGAACGGGGAGTCGCGCTTCGTCCCAATGACCGACGAAATGAAGCTCCTGCTTGAGCGGATGAAAAGCGAGCGGCCGCAGGCCGCTCCCGACAGCCGGGTTTTGCTGCTGAAAGAAGCCCAGGGCTTCATCACGAGCGCGTGTCGGAAACTTGAAATCCAGCGTTTCACCACCCACGCTCTGCGTCACCTTTTCGGAACCGCGTGCCTTGAAGCCGGTGTGGATGTCCGCACCGTTGCAGGCTGGCTTGGACACAAGGACAACGGCGCACTTCTGCTGAAGGTCTATTCGCACGTCCGCCAGCAGCATGAATCACAGATGATTCGCAAGGTGCGTTTCGCGCCTCCGATGCCACAGGCCGCGTGAGGCAAAACTGCCGCAAAATCAGCGTTCGGCACGCCGGTTGAGCCGTGCAAGCGCAGTCTCACGCGCATTGCCCGTTGCAGGACGCAAGCGCGCCAGCGCCTCTCCACTCGCCACCTTGCTTGGTGCCTCTTTCGTCTTGCGACGCGTGCTGAGAAAGCGCCTCCACGCGTCGAGCTTGCTGCCGCGTTTCGGCACCTTGACCTTCGCCTTGAGCCCATCATACGTGCCCGCTTTGCCAAGAATCCGCTCCACTTCTGACGCAGGAATCAGGATGCGGCCATGCTCCGTAATTGTTTTCACTTTCCCGGCATAAATCTGCCGGTAGCCCCACGTTTGCTCTTTGCCGAAAAGGGCGGCGAATTCGCCGGGCGAGAACGCGACGCGCTTGAGAGATTCAGACATGGGCAGGTGATTCGCCTTGCAACAGAATACTGGATTTCTGTTTCACGAAGACTACGCCAAACGAACGTGGCGGCAAGGCGTTTTCAACGCGGTTTCACCAGGTTTTCTGGATGAGCGCACGCTCTTCTTCGTCCTGCACCGCCAGATAGATTGCCGTGGTGGTTGCGTCTGCGTGACCCATCCAATGCTGAATCAGGCTCAGCGGGATTTGCCCCATCGCGCCGCGAACACCGAAGCCGTGCCGGAGTCCTTTGGTTGTCGCTTGAACACCGGAAATGGCTGCACCCTTCATCACCCGTTTGATCATGCGCCAGCCCGTGGTCCGTGAGAACATCCAGATGCGCTGCTCGCTTCCGGGTTCGGCGGTCGCCATCAGCTCGTGAGATAGAAATTCGGGCAGCGGAATGCGGCGGATTTCCTTGCGTCCGCGCTTTTTCAGCGAGCGGATCAATACCGTGTTCAGCTCTCGATCAAGGTCACATCCACGCAGGTTGAGGGCCTCTGAAATCCGGCAGCCTGTGTAGTACAGGGTGAGGCAGAACAGCGCGTCCCGCTTCGGTAGCCGGACGGTTTGTTCCAGAAATTTTTGCCCCTCCGTTCGGCTGAGATATTTGCGCTTTCCCTCGCGGTCGTAGGCGCTTCGCACGCTGAGTTCCATCGTCCCTCCATGAAACAGAAATCCAGTATTATGTTTCATGCTACAGCCAAACCATTGACAAATCGTTACCGGCGCAGTGGCATTGCAGCCGCCATCGCCATTGTCTGCCTGCTCGCAGGGGCCGTCGCCGCCGACAAACCCGAATACCTTGCGTCCTTCGATCCGGCGAAGGGCTTCAAGCCTGCGCAGGATAATCTCACGCAGGTCTTCCTTCAAATTGCCGGCAGCCTTGAACACTACGGCAGCCCCGAGCCTTACCTGCGTCACATCGCGAAGGAGCATGGGAGGATTCAATCGCTCTATCTCCGCAAATACGGCACGGCTCCAAAGAGCTACCGTCCTGCCTACATGACCGACGAATACCTCAATCGCCTGGCTGCAAACTGGAACCTGCTTTCCCCGAAACTCGGGCTGGAGCCGTTCGCAAAGGATGTGGGCCACACGATGCGCAACGCGATCAAAGGCACGCGCGGCACCGGCACCATCGCAATCGATATTTTCAATGAGCATCAGTCGCATGTTTTCGACCGCATGGCGGGGAAGGGGACTACACCTGCCGACTTTGAAGCACTCAAATCACAGATCATCACCCGACTTGAACTCGACCGGAAGGTTGTGGACGAGGAACGCTATGAAATGGCTCGCCGTGACGCTGTGAGCTTCGCACTCGGCATTCAGGGCGTTACCATGAAGCTCTTCAAACGGCTCGATGATGGCCTCAAGCCAGCCGATGCCGAACGTGTAAAAACGGTGCTTAAAAGCATCTTCATGGATGTCGGCCAGATGGCGCAATCCGAGTTGGAAGCTGGCATCGCCGGGTTTGCCATTAGCACATCCTCAACCGTTGCGAAGTGACGGACCGTTTTTAGCAGTTGATGTCTTCCCGTCCGGTATGTCGGCTGCGGAAACCTTGGACGGCACCTCCGCCATCTTGACCCCATCCAAATTGAGCGCGGTAAGGTCTAAATCAGATCCGCTGCCTGAAACTGGAGGCAGTTTCTTCCCCTCTTGCGCCAGACCAGCGCTCGCACCTTTCTCTACGCGGCCGCTTTCCATGTTTCTTGAATGAGCAATGGCAATGGCATTCTTCTCGTTCGACGGGACACTCACGGCCATGTTTTCACGGAAGCTTTTTCTGTCTAAAACCTTGCTTGCCCCATCGCGGTTTCCGCTCTCGTAAGCCCGAATGAAATCCTCGCGATCCGTCTCAGGAATTCGAGATGCCCTTCCAACTTCGGCTTCACGCTTCTTCAATACGGAGTAAGCACGCTCCGATTCCTTTTCTTGAACCACCTTCGGAAGATCCGTGAACTTGTATTCGTCCCGACGAATACCCTCCCAAATGCGGTGACTCATTTGGTCCTTGCCGCTCTCACTCAGGCGGTCCCACGTCTGCGCATAGAATTTCTCCAGACTTCCAAAATCCTGCTTCGTGAAGAATTTCTTCCCGAGAAACCCGCTGTAGGTTTCTTTTTCTGAGGCGCTCAGAGCGGCTTCCTTCTCTGCCAGAGTCGCGATGGCGAGTTCAGCCTGCTTGCGCGTTTCGTGTTCCGCCCTCGACTGTTGGATATTCTTGTCCAGAGCGGCGACGCGACCTTTCGCATTTTGCAAAAAGTTCTGCAAAAGCAACCGGGTACCCGAGGTGGAAACGGTAAGCGCCGTTTCCACCTCAGAAATCGCCTTCTGCAGGCTGTCGCGCTCCATTTCATCGAGCTTCGAGTCGTTGTCGCTTTCCGTCATTTGACCACCCTCCCCACATTATACCGCCGGATTATTGCAGAAATATGACAACGTCCTGTTTTGCTCACAAGAAAGCCGAGGAGGCGTGCCATCAGCTTCCAGCCGGCCCTGTCACCGCTGATTCGCACTCGCGTAATCATCGCAACCAGACAGGTGCCCATGGTCCTCAGCTTTCTGACCGTCAATAGCTCACCTTGAATGTGGGGGATTCTTCCGGCTTCGTGGTCCGACGGTCGTACAGCCGCGTTGTCGAAATGCTGGAATGTCCCAGCCATTCTTGCACCTTCGCGATGTCGGCCTCGTGATCGAGGGCGTTCGTCGCCGCCGTTGCTCGCAAGCCGTGAACGCAGATCGCGCTCAGTTCGATTCCGATTTTCCGCGCGTATTTCCGCACGATGTCTTTGTGAATTGCCTGTCCGGTGAGACGTTTTCGAGTCGTTGCAAACGCCGGATTTTTCACCGGCCAAAACAACGGAGCCGTCGCATCCTCGCCATGTCCCGACATCGCCAGGTAGTCGCCGATTCTTTGAATCGTGTGCAAATGCACGGGAATGAACCGCGTCTTGCCGCCCTTGCCTTCGACGCGGAAATGTTTCACTCCCCGGCGTTCTTGGATGTCACTGACCGTCAAACCGCAAAGCTCGGCACGACGGAGCCCGTGAAAGAGGAGGGCGGAGAGAATCGCCCGGTCGCGCATTCCTTTCAGCGTAGTCGGCGAGGGAGCCTCCAGAAGTTGCTTCGCGCGTTCATCGGACAATGCAGGCGATTTGCCCTCGTTACTTCCCATCGCCGGACGCTTCACGCCGTCCACAGGATTCGCCTCGACTGAGTTTTTCTCGCAGAGAAACTCGAACAACGATGCCAGCGCGGAAAGCTTCCGCCGAATCGTCGCGGCCTCAAACCCGCGGTTCTCCAACTGCTTCCTCCAGGCGATGACGTGCGACCGCTTTACAAGTCGAAGTTCATGTGACGGACCGATTCTGGCGAACGCCATGAAGTCTTGCACGTCATTCTGATACGCGATGGTAAGCGTCCGCGCGAGCGCCCCTAGCGGAAGGGGTCATAGATGTCAGAGCATAGGCAGCTATGACATCTCTGAATGCGAAGACAGAAGTTCTGAAGC
>JAYVRQ010000178.1:0-2148 GCA_043776145.1 Chthoniobacteraceae bacterium | reverse complement strand
CCCGCCCACCGAGCCCGTGCCGGATTTCCTCGACTACGATCAGTGGACCGGCCCCGCGCCGCTGCGGCCGTACGACGGCCTGCCGCATCGCCGCTGGTGGCGCACTTTCACCGAGTATGGCAACGGCATCGTGGGCGACATGTGCGTCCACATGTTCGACACCGCACGCTGGATGCTCGGGCTCGGCTGGCCGAAGCGCGTCACATCGCAGGGCGGCATCTTCGTGCAGAAGGACGGCAAGTCGAACATCAGCGACACGCAGAGCGCGGTGTTTGAATACGATGGATTCAACTGCAACTGGCAGCACCGCACGTGGGGCACGCCGACCGACCCGGATTATCCGTGGGCGCTTTTCATCCACGGGGAAAAAGGGACGCTCAAGGCGAGCACGATGCGCGCGGATTTCATCCCGGACGACAAGAATGCGAAGCCGATCCACTTCGAGTGCGTGTTCGAGCGCGAGAAGTTCCCCGAGGACGTGACCGAGAAGGACAACGAGCTGAACGCCGCGCCCGCCACGCGTCGGCACATGCTCGATTTCCTCGCCGCGATCGAGAAGCGCGGCAAGCCCATCGCCGACATCGAGCAGGGGCACATTTCCACCGCAAGCTGCATTCTTGCGAACGTGGCGATGAAACTCGGCCGCCCGCTCGCCTATGACGCGGTGAAGCGCGTTGTCACCGGCGACGACGACGCGCGCAAACTCCTCCGCCGCGAATACCGCGCGCCGTGGAAGCATCCCGGCGCAGCGTAGGTCGGAGGCCTCGCGCCGGTGAATGGGTGCGGGCTTTCTCCACCCGCTTCGCCCCTACCTTCCGGCACCACCGGCCCCATTGGCGGCGCTGGTATGGAGCGCGGCGGGGGCACGCCCCAGGGCGCCGGGGATGACGGCTCTGCGCTGGAGGGCACTCCAAGGAGCCGGGACGCCCTCGTCCCGAGACTCGTGCGCGATTGATGCCAGCGACGGGGCGGGGGCGCCCCGGCTCCTTGCTCACAGCCGCTTCGCCTTCACCTCATACACCACCCAGTCGGCTTTTTGGGAGCCGAGCGCAATCACCGGGCCGGGCATCCCCTGCTGCCATTGTTCCGATAAGCTCAGTTCGGTCACCGGGCCGGACCATTTGAAAAGAGGTTCGCCATCGAGCAGCGATTCGATCCGCGCGTTTGCGCCTTCGAGATGCACGGAGATTTCCCATTCATGCTGCTCAGCATCCTGCAGCTTTTTTCCCTCTACGCCGAACCGGCCTTTCGCATTCCCGCCAGCCACGCGCGACAGTCCGCTGAACCAACCCTCCTTGGGTGCGCCATCGAGAATGGCGGTAATCTGCCGGCCGCCGATGGGCAGATTGAGGTCGAGCGAATCCTGCGGGTTGAGCTGCCGCGCTTTGATCTTCACCCGGTAGCTGGTGTTCGCAAAATCCCCCGGCAGCGGGAGCGTCGCGTAGGGCTTTGGGGGACTGGAGAGCACGCCATTGTCCATGCGCCAGCCGTGGCCGGTCTGCGCGACGGCCGCGGGCGTGAACGAGGCGAGGAGGTCTTCCCAGCCCTCGGCTTTGTCGGGATCGGGCTGGTCGCTGAGCGACTTGGGCTCCCAGACCCGCGTGACGAAGTCTCCGCTCGCGGAAGCGAGGCGCTGGCCGCTGGGGCTGAAGGCGAGCGCATGCGACGCACTGAGCGAACCACGGAGTTCTTCCAGCCGCTTGCCGGTGTCCAGATTCCAGAGGCGAATGCTCAAGTCCGCGGAGGCGGTGGCGAGGATAGGTTTGCTGGGATGCCACGCCAGCGCGGTGATCCGTTCATCGTGCACGCGGAACTCATGCTCGACGGCGAGCGTCTCGCCATGCCGGATGCGCACCATCCGGCTCGCTCCCGCTTCTGCGAAACGACGGCCATCCGGCGCGACCGCGAGCACATCCATCGCGGTGCGGTGCTGTGTCGTTTGCAAAATTTTTCCAGTCGCCGCGCCCCAAAGGACGACCCGTTCTTCGGAGCCTTCCCGGCCCCGGTCCGCCTTAGCCGTTACGATCGCGACGAGCCGCTGCCCGCCCAGGGGATTGCTCATTAGGTATTGACGGCTACTTTGTGAGCAAATAAAAGAGGATGCTCGCGGCGAGATTGGCGAGTTTCTTGGTGTAGCAATGAGTCTTG
>JAYVRQ010000177.1:0-6943 GCA_043776145.1 Chthoniobacteraceae bacterium | reverse complement strand
TGATCTTCGGTTTGAAAGTGCGGGTGCGCGCGCTGCGCAGCGTGGATGCGCTTTTGAATGGCGTGGCGCTGCGCGCGGGGACGGTGGTGGAGGCTTCGCTGGATGACAAAATCGTCTTTCACAACGACTCGGAACTGCCGCTCTCCGATCTGCGCCGGCGCGCGCGTGCGCTGGGTGGACGCTTCCAGCTCAAGGCTTACAAATCCGGTTACCTCGTCTCGAACAATCCATCGCTGCTCGATCACGACGACATCCTGCTTTCGCCCGGCACGAGCGGCGAGGTGCTGCTGAAAATTCTCTGCGATTACGAAAATAAAGTCGGGCGGCTCGAAGTGTTGCAGGCAGACCGCCCGATCCTCGTCGGCGATCAGCCGGTGAAAGGCACGGTCGATTTGAAAGACGGGGACACCATCCGCATCGACACGGGCCAGGTGCTGCGGTGCAACTTTTCCGAGCGCATCATCGAGGAGGAGCGGAACATCATTTCGTCGCTCGAACTGCGGGACGTGACGCACAAATTCCGCCGCGATGCGACCGGGCTCGACGGCATTAACTTTTCCGTGCGTCGCGGCGAGATGGTGTGCGTGATGGGCGCGAGCGGCTCGGGAAAAAGCACGTTGCTGCGCTGCATCGCGGGCCAGCAATTGCCGACGGAAGGCGAGGTGCTGCTCAACGGCCAGCCGCTTTATCACGATCTCGAAACGCTCAAAACTTTTGTCGCCTACATCCCGCAGGACGATGCGTTCGATGATCACCTCACGATCGAGGAGAACATGGAATTCGCCGCCGCGATCCGCTCGCCGCATCTCTCCAGCCGCGACCGCTCGCGGCGCATTGAGGGACGGCTGATCGAACTCGGGCTCATCGAGCGGCGCGGTTCGGTCGTCGGGAGTCCGGTGAAAAAACGGCTCTCCGGCGGCGAGCGGAAGCGGCTGAACATCGGCCTGGACATGATCTCCAGCGCGGACGTGTTCCTTTTCGACGAACCGACGAGCGGCCTCAGCTCGAAGGACAGCGAGCACGTCATTGAGATCATCCGCTCGATGGCGCACAACAAGATCGTGCTCGTCACGCTGCATCAGCCGACGAGCAAACTTTTCCAGATGTTCAGCAAAGCCATGCTGCTCGACAAGGGCGGGCGGCTCGTCTTCTACGGCACACCCGGCGAGATGCTGAACTACTTCGCCGAGGCCGAGCACGAGCAGCATTTCGGCACGGAACTCGGCGGCTGTCCCGCCTGTGGAACGACGCGGCCCGAGTTCATCTTCGACGTGCTCGAGACGCCGCTGCGCGATCTCAGCGGCGACGTGATCTTCGAGGAAAACAGCCAGGGCCAGCTCATCCCCGCGCGGCGTTTTTCACCGGACTACTGGCGCGACAAATACGAGAGCTTCCGGCTCGTGCAGGACGTGAAGCAGGTGAATCTGCGCAAGACCGCCGCGACCAGCACGGAGCCGATGGAGCGCGCGCTGATGGAACGCAAGCGGCAGTCGATCCGCTGGCGCGATGAGTGGACGCAGTTCCGCACGCTCTGGCGTCGCGCCTTCATCTCGAAGCTGCGCAACCGCGGGAATCTTTTCCTCACACTCTGCGTGCCGCCGCTGCTCGCGCTGATCACCGGATGGGCGCTCTACGTCAACGAGGGCAACTCCGGTGATTACACCTTCGCCAGCGCCTTCCACATCCCAACCTACATTTTCATCGCGCTGCTCGTCGCGCTCTTCCTCGCGCTGATGAACTCAGTCGATGACATCATCCGCGACCGCGTGGTGCTTTACCGGGAGCGAAATCTCGACGTGCGGCTCGGCTCGTACGTGGCCGCAAAATTTGGAACGCTCGTGCTTTTTTCCGCCGTGCAATGCGCGCTCTTCATCCTCGCCGGCAATCAGGTGCTCGAAATCCGCGGCATGTTCTGGCCGTATTTTTGGTTCATGCTCATCACCGCCGCGAGCGGGACGAGCCTCGGCCTGCTCATCAGCTCGCTCGTCGCGGACAGCAAGACGGCGGCGAACTTCGTCCCGCTCGTGCTCATCCCGCAGCTCATCTTCGGCGGCGCGCTCATCAAGTACGACGAGATGAACAAAGACCTCGACTTGATCTATGCCTTCAAGCGTTTCACCGCGACCCAGCCCGAATCCGGCAACCGCGAGCGGGAGGACGACAAGCTGACGGTGCCGCTCATCAGCCGCTTCGTCGCCACACACTACAGCTACGAGGCGCTCATCGTCGCGCAGGCGCGGCTCAATCCGCTCGCGGTGCGGCAGGACGCGATTCAGGACCAGATCGACGCGCTGGCCGCGAATCGGCTGCGCACGCCCGCCGAGGCCGCACGGCTCGAGGATTTGAAGGAAACGCTCGCGCTGCTCAGCGGGCTGGATTCCGGGTCGGCGTGGGAAATCTGGAAGCGATTGCGGCGCGTGGACAAGATCATCGACGGCGGCGCGCTCGATGCCTCCGGCCTGCGCAGCCGCACGCTAGGCGTCACCGCCGAGCGGTTGTTCACGAATCAAAAAGTGAATGACCTCGTCTCGAAAGCCGAGACCGAGCAGAGCGACTACCGCCGCGCGCGTCCGGTGAATGTGTTCTTCGGCCCGGTCAAGACGCACTACCTCGGCCCGGTGAGTTGGAAGTTCTTCGACGAGCATCCGATCGTCCTGTCCGTCTTCACGCGCAACGCGCTCGTGCTGATCGGCTCCAGCCTCGCGCAGCTCATTCTGCTCTACGTGATCCTGCGGCGGCAGCTTCGGACACGCGGGATTTAGCCCAAGCCGACAGAAGGTTTAACCACTCATGGACACTCACCGGCACTAATGAAGAAATGAGTTGAGCACGACACTCGCCGGAGGCTTCCCCCTTTCGGGTGAAAGAGATTTCCCTGAGAACTCCCGTCCAAACTCTTCATTAGTGCCGGTGAGTGCAGGTAAGTGGTCAAACCATCCGCGGTTTTAGGTTTCAGGCGGCAGTTCCAGATGCGGCGCGAGCTTTGTGCGGAGTTCGTCCAGCAAATCGGGCTGCATGAATTCGTAGTCGTCCGCGATGTGAAGGGTGACGATTTTCTTCCCGGCGAGTGCCTCGGGAAATCGCGCGCGCAGTTTCGCGAGGTGCGATTTTTCCATGACGAAAATGATGTCCGCCCAGCCGATGTGGCCCTCGGTGACAACGATCCGCGCGCCCGGCTGCGTGCCAGCGGAACGCACTTCGTAACCGGGCATTCCGTCGAGGAGCTTCTCCGCCGTGAGGCTCCGCATCCGGTTCCGGCTGCACACGAAAAGCAGCTTCGTCGCGTGCCTGCACTCCCCGCTCACTCCGCCTTCAACGCCTGCCGAAACGCGCGGCGAGCCTCCCGCCAGGTCGGCAGCGCGAGGCATTGCTCGATCAGCGCGAGATCGAGCCCCTGTAAAAGCCGGCTGACTCGCGCCGGTCCTTCGTAGGCGCTCCCATCGTCGCTGAGATTCCAGATTTCCAATCCGTCCTTGCGCCAAAACCAAACCTCCCGCACCGGGAACCGGCGATAGATTTCCAGCTTGTTCAAGCCGCCGCTGGTCAGGGCAATCTCCAGCGCGATGTCAGGAAATTCTTTCTCCTCGCCGATGCACCAGGAATCGTCCGGTTCCGCTCCACCTTCGTTAATTTTTTGCAGCGTCGCCTGCCCGCAGGTGAAAATTTCGAGGTCGGACTCAAAGAGATAGTCGGCCAGCATGTCACCCAGCCATTTCGCGAGTCGTTCGTGGCGTCGGAAGGTCGTCATGATTTCGAGTTGTTCATCGAGGTAGTAAAGCCGGGGATGCGAATGGTCCGTCCCGCGCCCTTCTTCAAAAGCCACATATTGTTCCCACGAAATTCCACTAACCACGATTCGATCTTCGCCGGCCTGTTCTTGCGGCCCCCGCGGCGCTTTTTGGATGGCCCGCGCGAGTTGCGGGAGCATATCGGTTTCGAGCATGGCGAGACTCATGCGCGCAGGTTACACGGGTTCGGCATTGGGACAAGCCGTGCGGCTCATCGGCAACGGTTCGGTTTGGCGGGGCTGCTGTTTTTTGAAAACGCAGAGGCGCGGAGGCGCAGAGGTCGCAGAGATTTTGCATCGGAATCCCCCCTCTGCCTCTGCGTCTTTGCGTCTCTGCGTTTTCAAAAAAGCCGTCATACCGTCACCGGCTCATCCCTCGGTCGAAACCGTCCCGCCTTCGCCCATTGCCTGCTCGAATGCGCGCCATGCGAGCATTGCGCACTTCACCCGCTGCGGGAATTTTCGGACGCCCTGAAGCAGCCGCAGGTCGCCGAGCTGGCGCGGTGGGTCGGCGACTTCCGTGGTGACCAGATCGTGAAAGACGCGCGCCATTTCCTGCGCATCCGCGCGCGGTTTGCCTTTGAGTTTCATCGTCATCAGCGACGCCGACGCGATGCTGATCGCGCAGCCCTGGCCGGTGAACTTGATGTCTTCCACCGCGCCATCCGGCGTGAATTTCACGCACAATTCGATCTCGTCGCCACACGAGGGATTGTCCCCGCGCACGCGCACGGCGTCCGTGATTTCGCCGAAATTTCGCGGACGTTTTGAGTGGTCGAGGATGACCGATTGATACAGGTCGTCGAAGTCCGGGTTCATGCGAAAAAGGTGCGCGCCTTGGCGAGGATATCGATCATCCGATCCACTTCATCGCGCGTGTTGTAGAAATAAAAGCTCGCGCGGTTCGTCCCTGGCAGCCGCATCTTTTTCATCAGCGGTTGATTGCAGTGATGCCCGCCGCGGAGCGCGATGCCGTATTCGTTCGCGTAGGTCGTGAGATCGTGCGGATGCGCCCACTCCGCGACGAAGCCCGCGACCGCGCCGCGTTCCCCGCGCGGCCCGAGCACGCGGATGCCCGCGATTTCCCCGAGCCGCGCAATCGCGTGCTGCGTGAGCGCCGCGTCGTGCGCGAAAATGCGGTCGCGCCCGATCGCATCCAGATAAACACACGCCGCCGCGAGCCCGATCGCGCCCGCGATATTCGGTGTGCCCGCCTCGAAGCGCGCGGGGGCCGGCTTGAAGGTGCTTTTCTCGTAGGAAACGCTCACGATCATCTCCCCTCCCCCGTGCCACGGGGGCATCGCGTCGAGGATTTCCGCGCGTCCATACAGCGCGCCGCTGCCCGTCGGCGCGCACATTTTGTGTCCCGAGAAAGCATAGAAGTCGCAACCCATCGCACGCACATCCACCGGCAAATGCCCCGCGCTCTGCGCGCCATCGACGAGCGAAACCGCTCCCACTTTCCGCGCCGCCGCGCACAGCTCCGCGGCAGGATTGATCGTGCCGAGCGAGTTCGAGATGTGCGTGAAGGCGAACAGCTTCACCTCCGGCGTGAGCAGCGCGCCGAGGTCGTCGAGCACGAGCCGCCCGTCGTCGCTCACCTGCACGAAACGCAGCCGCGCGCCCGTCCGCTCCGCGAGAAGCTGCCACGGGACAAGGTTGCTGTGATGCTCCATTTCCGTGAGCAAAATCACGTCGCCGTTTTTCACGAATTTCCCGCCCCACGACTGCGCGACGAGATTGATCCCCTCCGTCGTCCCGCGCGTGAACACGATTTCCTCCGCGCTCCCCGCGCCGATGAATTTCGCCACGCGCACTCGCGCCGCCTCGAACGCATCCGTTGCGCGCGAACTCAGTTCATGCAGCCCGCGATGCACGTTCGCATTGTCCCGCTCGTAGTAATGCGCCAGCGCGTCGATCACCGCGCGCGGCTTCTGCGAACTCGCGGCGTTGTCGAAATACACGAGCGGATGTCCGTTCACCTGCTGATCGAGAATCGGAAACTGCGCGCGGATCGCGGCCCAATCCGGCTCGGAGCCGGCTGCGTCTTTGCTGGAAAAAATCACGCGCGCAGCGTCGTGCATCCATCCCGGCGAAGCAAGGCGGCGCAATCGAGCACGTGACTGAATTCCCGCGCTGTGCGGGCACGGCGCGTGGTATCTTTCCATCGCCACACATCGTCCATGTCTCTCAAAGCCACCATTTACAAAGCCAGCGTTCAGCTTTCCGACATCGACCGCGGCGTCTATGGCGACTTCCCCGTGACCCTCGCGCGGCACCCCTCCGAGACCGATGAGCGAATGCTCATCCGGCTCCTCGCCTTCGCCCTGAATCAGCCCGCAGACAGTGATCGCGGCCCGCTCGAATTCGCGAAGGACATGTGGGAAGCCGACGAGCCGAGCCTTTGGCAAAAAGACTACACGGGCCGCATCGCGCACTGGATCGAGGTCGGCCAGCCCGATGAAAAGCGGCTGCTACGCGCGTCAGCCCGCGTGGATCGCGTCAGCGTTTACAGCTTCAGCACGAGCACGCCGATTTGGTGGAAAGGCCTCGCGTCCAAACTCACGCGCGCGGGCAATCTCACCGTCTGGCAAATTCCCGCCGAGCAAAGCCAGGCGCTCGCTGCGCTGGCGCAGCGTTCGATGGAACTCCAAGTCACCGTGCAGGACGGCGACATCTGGATCGGCGACGGCACGCGCTCCATCGAGGTCGCGCCCGTGCGGCTGTGCGGCCCGGCGGTTTCGTGAAAATTCCGCTTGGTATCGCAGTCGCCGCCGTGTGTGCTGACCACCCTATGGGACACAACAAAGGCAAAGACAACGCCAAGAAACGCGCCGCAAAACGCAAGAAAAACGACCGCCTCGCGCTCGCAAAGGGCAAGGCCGCGGCTCCGAAATAACGGGGCGGTTCCCCCGCGCGCAAAGGCGGAAACAGGAAGCGATTAAGAATCCGGCGGGGAGTGCGGTTACGATCCTGCGTATGCCCGCCAGAATTTCCCATGCCGCCTGCCGTCTGATGACGGCATCGCTCGCGTGGCAGTGCGTAGCGTCCGCATGGGCCGCGCCGGATTTCGCGCGCGAGGTGCGTCCGATTTTGGAGCGGAGTTGTTTCGGATGTCACGGGCCGGAGAAGCAGAAGAACGGGTACCGGCTCGAT
>JAYVRQ010000176.1:0-2150 GCA_043776145.1 Chthoniobacteraceae bacterium | reverse complement strand
GCCATGGCCGGAGGTTTGATGCTGCTGGTATGCGCGATTGAGTTCGCGCAGTGGTTCATTCCGGGGCGCGTGTCGGACTTTCAGGACGTTTGCACGGGTTGGAGCGGGATATTCGCCGCATGGCTGCTGTCCTTCCTGCTGGATTCCCGTGCAGGCGAGTCGGTCGCTGAAAAATGAGCGGGACTGACTGCTCGGGATTAACAACTGCCATGCATCTGCCTGCAAAGTATCATTGGCAGGGACGCCGAGCTTCCGTAATATGTAGGTGAATTTACCGACGTGCAGCCGCTCGAAACCCTACTCGCACCTGAGCTTCAGCAAGCGCGAAAACGCCGCCGTAACTGGCTGGTGATTTTTTGGGCTATTCTGGTGATTCTCGTTGGAGGAGCCTTGAAGTATGCCGCGATCCATAGCTGGGTGCAGGGAATCCGTTCGCGGCGCATGGCGTCAAAGGCAGAGGCCGAGGTGCTTGCCGGAAACATTGAAGAGGCGTTCAATAAGGCGCGGATCGCCTACCATACAAAGCCCGATGAACCGGCTTCGATTCGCATGGCAGCAAAGGTGCAGCGCCTGATCGGACAGTCGGCTGCGGCTGTGCCCCTCTGGAGGGAATTGCGGCAGGCGGGTGCCATGCGGCCCGAGGATAGCCGTCCCTATGCTGAGGATCTTCTGCTGTCCGGTGCGGTCGCCGAGGCTGGAAATGAGATTGAGGCCTTATTGAAAGACGGCAAACCTGACGGTGCTTTGTATCGTCTTGCCGCACGATGGGCGGCGATCGAGGGGAATGCTGACAAGGCTCGCGATTTTATCGCAAAAGCTGTTGAATTGGAGCCGGCCAACCCGGAAAGCCGACTCTTGCAGGCGATGCTCCAAATGGCAGCAGGCACGGATGCTCTGCGCGAAAAGGCCGTTCAAGCAATGCTCGCACTCGGCAGTGAACCTTCGCGTGAAGGGCTGGAGGCACTCCGGCAACTCGGTATCATGCCCGGGATTTCCCCGGACCTGGCGTCCAAGGTGGCGGCGCTCATTTTAACGCATCCGCTCTCCACAGAGCAGCATCGGATACTGGCATTCAATCTCGACCTCGATATTCATCCTTCAGAAAGGGCCGCACGGCTCGATGCCGCGTTGGAGAATTATCGCAAGGCGGCACCTGCTGCGCGCTGTGCATTTGGCATGTGGCTGAATGCACACGGGGAATTCGAGCGGAACCTCGCGCTGATGCCAATCGGAGACGCATTCAAGCGAAAAGACATGCTCCTGCTGCACCTCGACTCCCTTGCCGGTCTCGGACGATGGGCCGAAATCGAGCGCATCCTGGAGATGAAAGACGTGCCCCTCTACATCTCAGTCAAGGAACTCTACCTTGCCCGCGCAGCCGAGGAAATGGGAAGCAAGCCCGTGGCAAAATTCCACTGGCAGAAGGCCCATCTTGCCGCAGCGGCATCGCCGGAACAGATGCGAGAGATCGCGCTTTATGCGGAGAAATGTGGACTCCTCGAACAGGCGGAACTGGCGTATCGCACGCTGAGTTCGAGCTCGAACACGGCGCGCATGGCGATGGAAGGGCTGCTGAAAATCGCGCGCAGCCGGGGCGACATCGAGATGCTATGCGATGTCCTCGTAAAAATGAGCACGCGCTGGCCGAATGATGATGCGGTGAAAAACGACCTCGCCTATTTCAACCTCCTGCAAGGAAAGTCAGTGGATGAATCCCTTGCGGTGGCCACCGAACTCGTCAGGCGTTCGCCAAGAAACCTCCCGCATCTGACCACGCTGGCATTGGCCGCCATGCGGAAAAATGATCCGGCTGGTGCGCTGGGAGTCTATCGGGGTCTCGATATCCCTTGGGACAGGATCCCACCGAGCCAGCGAGCAGTCCATGCAGCCGTCCTCGGTGCGAATGGCCTCACCACCGAAGCCGCAGCAGAGGTTGCGGCCCTGCCTTGGGATGAATTGCACCCCGCGGAACGCGAATTGGTAAAACCGTGGCGGACGAAGTGACGGCATCGAAAGATATCCCGGCAGCGGGACGGGCGGACTCGCGGCCGTGGTGGCCGGTCTTCGCCGTGCTCGGAGTGCTTTGGCTTTTCGCAGTCCGGCAGCTTCGCTTCGAGTGGACGATTAATCCGCAGTACACGTACGGATGG
>JAYVRQ010000175.1:0-6966 GCA_043776145.1 Chthoniobacteraceae bacterium | reverse complement strand
AAGGAAAGCGGCGCAATGCCTGCGCAAAACTATCCAATTAAAAATTCACTGCGCATTTCCAGACACCACTCTGAATTTACGCCCGCGGATGCGCGTCGTCATACGCGCGCTTCAGCCGCTCGACCGTCACATGCGTGTAGATCTGCGTCGTCGAAAGACTCGCGTGACCGAGCAGCGCCTGCACGCTGCGCAAGTCCGCGCCCGCATCAAGCAGATGCGTCGCGAAACTGTGCCGCAACTTGTGCGGGCTCACCTTCACCGGGATGCTCGTGTGCGGCAGATAGCGCCGCAGCACGAGCCCGACGTTCACATGAGCGATCCGCTTGCGCACTTTGCTGAGGAAGAGCGGGCCGCTGTGGACGTTCGCCTCGTGGCGATATTTCTGGATCGCCTGCAACGCGGGCGCACCCACCGGCACCACGCGCTCCTTCCGGCCTTTGCCGAGAACTCGTACGCTTTCCGTGAAAGGATCGACGTTCTCCACATTCAGCGAAACGAGTTCCGCGAGCCGCAGTCCGCTGCTGTAAAAAAGTTCGAGGATCGCCGCATCCCGCGCGGGCATCCATACCGGCGCGCGCTTCGATTTTTCCACGCGGAGCGGCGCGCTGAGCAGTTCGTCGATCTGCTGCGTGGTGAGCACAAGCGGCAGCTTTTTTTCCAGCTTCGGCAAATGCACTTCCTTCAGCGGATTCACGATCAGCCCATGCCGCTGCGCGAGAAATTTGTAAAACGTGCGCAGCGCCGCGAAGTGCAGTCGGATCGTCGGACGCGCAAAGTCGCGCTTGGTGATCGCGAAAAGGTAGCGCCGAAAGTGATCCGCGGTCAGTTCCTTCCAGCCCGGCGTGGCGACCGCTTTGCGAAACTCGGTCAGCGCGTGCCGGTAAGTTTCGAGCGTGGATGGCGAGACGTTCCGCTCGAATTCGAGGAAGCGAAAAAATTCATCCAGCAGACGGTCGGGCGAAGGACGTTTCAAAGTGAGCGATTACATTGCGCGGCGCGCGCCGAAATCAGTAGTCGAATTTTTGCGTCGCCTTGGAACTCGACGAAGGAGCTTTGCCGGAACCGAACAAGATCGGGGCAAGAAGCAAAATCACGCAGCCAGTAAAGCCACCCAGCAGGAATGCCCTGAGTCTGAATTGGGATTCGACAAACTCGAAAAGCAAATGGGGATTCAGCAGATAATGCCACCCTGACAAAATGGCAGAGGGGATCACCGTGATAGTCCTCGATAGGCTGTTAAAATCCGGAGCCTGCTCCGCAACCAATACGCCCAGCGCCCCGCCAACGAGAAATGCAGCAGCAAACATCAGAGAGGTTTTCATGCGAATGTTCAAAGGATGCGCTCTTACGGTGGGTAATCGAATCCGCTGCGAATGCCAGGTTCCTTTCCACCCACACACTCCGATACTAACCGCATCTCGCTAAAAACCCGGCTTGGCCGCGCCCGCGTTGCCGCCTAGCTTTTCATACCGCCGATGAACGACCCACTCCTTGACGACGCGCGGCTCCTGCGACTCCACCGCGCCGACAATGTGATCACAGTCATCGCTCCGCTGGTGAAGGGCGCGGGCGTCATCATCGGCGGCGAGCCGGTGGAAACCGCGCGCGCGTTTTCCCTCGGCGACAAGATCGCGTCGCGCCCGATCGCCGCGGGCGAAAAGATCGTGAAGTATGGCGCACCCATCGGTTCGGCCACACGCGCCATCGCGCGCGGCGAACATGTGCATCTGCACAATTTGCAAAGCGACTATCTGCCCACGCTGCTGCGCGGGGAAAGCCGATGAACGCCTGGCTCCGCAGCGATGGCCGGAAGGGCATCCGCAACGTCACCGTCGTCGTGTATCTCGTCGAGTGCGCGCATCACGTCGCGCGCGAAGTCGTTGCGCCGTTTCGCGAGGGTGCCGTGCATCTGCTCGGCTTCCCAGGCTGCTTTCCCAATGCCTACGCGCACCGGATGCTGCGGCAGCTTTGCACGCATCCGAATGTCGGCGCGGCGCTGCTCGTTTCGCTCGGATGCGAGGGGTTCAACCGCGCGGGATTGCTAGATGAAATCCGCGCGACCGGACGCCCGGCGGAAACGCTCGTCATCCAGCAAAGCGGCGGCACGCGCAGCACGATCGCCGCGGGGCGCGAGTGGATCGCCTCGGCGCTCGCGCGGCTTGCACAGACGCCGCGCGCGGAATTGCGCGTGGAGGAACTCATCGTCGGCACCGTCTGCGGCGGCTCAGATGCGACCAGCGGCATCACCGCGAATCCGGCGGTCGGGCGCGCGTTCGACCGCCTCGTGGAAAACGGGGCGCGCGTCATCTTCGAGGAAACCGGCGAACTCATCGGCTGCGAGCAAATCATGGCCGCCCGCGCCGCGCGCCCCGAACTCGCGCCGGAGCTGATCGCCTGTGTGGAAAAGGCCGCGCGTTATTACACCACGCTCGGCCACGGCAGCTTCGCGCCCGGCAATGCGGAAGGCGGGCTCACGACGCAGGAGGAAAAATCGCTCGGTGCCTACAGCAAGAGCGGCCACTCGCCGATCGAAGGCATCCTCAAGCCGGGCGACGTGCCGCCACGCGGCGGGCTCTACCTGCTCGATGTCGTGCCCGATGGCGAAGTGCGCTGGGGCTTCCCCAACATCAGCGACGTCCAGGAAATCGGCGAACTCATCGCGTGCGGCTCGCACCTCACGCTCTTCACCACGGGCCGTGGCTCGGTCGTCGGCTCCGCCATTTCCCCCGTGCTGAAAATCTGCGCGAACCCCGAGACCTATCGCCAGCTCCGCGAAGACATGGACGTGAACGCCGGGCGCATCCTCGAAGGCGCGGCCACGCTCGATGAAGTCGGCGACGAAATCTACGAGCGCGTCCTCGCCATCGCCGCCGGTGCGCAGACCGCGAGCGAATCGCTCGGGCACCGCGAGTTCTCCCTCGTCTATAAAAGTTTCGAGCCCATCGGCCCCGCGTGCCTGCCGCGCGGGTAGCCTAACAATTTCAAACCCAATCTTATGACTGCCGAAAACCGACTCCACGAACTCCAACTCGAACTCCCGCCCGCACCCAAACCGATGGGCGTTTACAAGCCAGTCGTCATCGCCGGCTCGCTCGCCTACGTCTCCGGCCACGGCCCGCTGCGCGCCGATGGCACGCTCATCTGCGGGCGCGTCGGCGCGGACCTTTCGCTCGATCAGGGGAAAGCCGCCGCGCGGCAGACCGGCCTCGCCATCCTCGCCACGCTCCGCGCGAATCTCGGCAGCCTCGACCGCGTGCGGCGCATCATCAAAGTGCTCGGCATGGTGAACTCGACCGCGGACTTCACCGAGCACCCGAAAGTCATCAATGGATGCAGCGAACTCTTCGCCGAAGTGTGGGGCGTGGAGAATGGCGTCGGCGCACGCAGTGCGGTCGGCATGAGTTCGCTGCCGGGAAACATCGCGGTGGAAATCGAAGCCATCTTCGAACTCGCGTGAACGAAGCGGACATCCCCTCGCCCGCGCTGCTCGTCCATCGCGAGCGCGTGGAGGAAAATTTCCGCGCGATGCTCGAAATCGCGGGCGACCCCGCGCGTCTGCGGCCGCATGTGAAGACGCACAAGATGCCCGCGCTCGTCGCGCGCCAGCTTGCACTCGGCATTACCAAATACAAATGCGCGACGTTGCGTGAGGCGGAGATGTGCGCGGCGTCCGGCGCACCGGATGTGCTGCTCGCGTATCAGCCCGTCGGGCCGAACGTGCGCGCCTTTTGGGAAATCGCGCACGCTTTTCCCGCGACGAAATTTTCCACCATCGCGGACGATCCGCAGGCCGCGCGCGAACTCGCGAACGCGGAGCATCCCGTCGAGTTGCTCGTCGATCTCGACCTCGGCCAGCACCGCACCGGCATCGCTCCCGATGAGCGGGCCGCGGAACTTTACCACTTCATCGCCACCACGCCGGGACTGCGCGCGGGCGGGCTGCACGCTTACGACGGACATCTCGACGGCAGCGATCCCGCCGAATGCGAAGCCGCCTTCGCGCCCGTCGCGCAACTGCGCGCGCAACTCGGCGGCGTGCCGCGCATCGTCGCGGGCGGCTCGCCCACCTTCGCCATCCATGCGCGGCGCGGCGATGTCGAGTGCAGTCCCGGCACCTGTGTTTTTTGGGACGCGGGTTACACGAAAAAATGTCCCGCGCTGCCGTTCGTTCCCGCCGCGTTCGTGCTGACGCGAGTCGTGAGCAAACCCGGCGCGAATCGCCTCTGCCTCGACCTCGGCCACAAAGCCATCGCCAGCGAGATGCCGCATCCACGCGTCGTCTTCCCGCAGATCCCCGACGCCGTTGCCATCACGCACAGCGAGGAACATCTCGTCATCGAAACCGCGCGCGCCACGGAGTTCCCCATCGGCACCGCGCTCCACGGCATTCCGTGGCACATCTGCCCGACCGTCGCGCTGCACGATCGCGCGTTTGTCGTGGAAAATCGGCGTGTCGTGGAAACGTGGCCCGTCGCCGCGCGCTCACGCTTTCTCGATTCATACAAATGCTGATCTTCGACGCCCACCTCGACCTCGCGATGAACGCCATCGAGTGGAACCGCGACCTCACGCTTCCCGTCGAAAAAATCCGCGCGCATGAAGCGCACCGGCGCGATGCGCCGGGGCGCGGCACGGGCACGGTCGCCTTTCCCGAAATGCGCCGCGCGGGCATCGGCCTCTGCGTCGCAACGCAGGTCGCCCGCATCGAACACAACGCCTACAGCCCCGTCCCCGGCTGGAATTCGCCCGCGCAGGCGTGGGCGATGACGCAGGCACAGCTCGCGTGGTACCGTGCGATGGAGGAAGCGGGCGAGATGATCCAAATCCGCAGCCGCGCCGATTTGGAAAACCATCTCGCGCTGCTGGATTCCGAAACTCTCAACTCTCCGCTCGGCTACCTCCTCAGCCTCGAAGGCGCGGACTCCCTCATCACCCTCGCGCACCTGGAACGCTCCTGCGCACAGAGTTTGCGGGCGATCGGTCCCGCGCACTACGGCCCCGGCGTGTATGCGCAGGGCACCAACACCACCGGCGGCTTCAATGCACGCGGCAAAGAATTACTTCGCGAAATCGACCGCCTCGGCCTGATTCTCGATGTCACCCATCTCAGCGACGAATGCTTTTGGGAGGCGCTTGATCTTTTCTCCGGCCCGCTCTGGGCCAGCCATCACAACTGCCGCGCGCTCGTCCCGCATCAGCGCCAGCTTTCCGACGAACAAATCAAGGCGCTCATCGCGCGCGACGCGGTCATCGGCACCGCGCTCGATGCGTGGATGCTCGTCCCCGGCTGGGTGCGCGGGGAGACGACGCCGCAAAGCTCCGGCGTCGCGCTTGCACATGTCGCGGATCACATCGACCACATCTGCCAGCTCGCCGGGAATGCGCGCCACTGCGGCATCGGCAGCGATCTCGACGGAGCTTTCGGCAACGAGCAGACACCCGGCGATCTGGACAGCATCGCCGACCTCCCGCGCGTGTTCGACATCCTCGCGCAGCGCGGCTGCACGCCTGCGGACATCGAAGGCATCGCGCACGGTAATTTCGTGCGCGCGCTGCGCGAGGCGCTGCGGTGAGCCCAAGGAGCGGCGCGTTTCCAACCGCCGACCCCAACACCGCGCGCAACGCCAAATCAAACCCGCGCGCGCAAGGAAATGTGTGGCGCTTCGCGCGTTGGTTTGGGTCGGCGGTTGGAAACACGCCGCTCCTTGAGCCACTGCGGCGAGGGCGCCGCAGAAACAATCTGCGACGAGGCGTCGCAGCCACTACCGCGCTTCGAGCGCGGCGTTGACGACTCCCGCGGCGGGCGCGCGCTGGCCGGCTTCGAGCCGCGTCATGCGTGCTTCGCGAGCCTGGTCTTTCGCTTCGAGGACGGCGATTCTTTGCTTGAGGGCGGCGATCTCGACGTCCTTTTCTTTTTTGATCTGCTGCGTGGCGGAGACGTTCAGCATGGCGATGGCCTCGTAATCCACGGCGCGGAAATCTTTCACCTCGCGGCCATAGACGAAGACCTGGTCTCCATCCGCTGTGAAGTCGGTGCGGAACCGGCCATCCTCGACCTCCAGCACTTCGTGGACGGCCCGATGGCCCTTCTCGGTGATCAGGCGCACCCGGTCGCCGACTTTCAGATCGCAGGCGAGTTCCACCCAGTCCTGATGGATGGGTGCTTTCTGGTAAATGTCCGGCAGGACATCGGTGGACTTGCTCACGGCTTGGGGAAAGACCTTTTCCACCTGCTGCGCGATGACCCGCTTCTGTGGGCGACTGCCCTTTTCCACGACATCCTTGAAAAGGTAGTCGGTGATCTCGATGCCGAGCAGCTTGCGGAGGTCTTCCACGCTGTCCGAGAGGCCCTGGATGTTCTTGATCCGCTCGTCGGAAATGGCGGTGAAGAAGGTTGCCAGGATTTCCCCACTCGCCCTGATGGAGGCGTTACCACCAGTGACGGCGTTGGTCAGATTCGTGCTACCCACCGCAAAAAAAGTCGCAATTTGGGAGGGATAGGCCGCGGTCCCGACCACGTCCAGCGGCACTCCAGGCGTGTTCGTTCCGATACCGACAAAGCCGGCGGTCGAAATGGCGACGCGTGTGGTGGTGCCTTGGACGATTTGGAACTGGCCGACACCGCCCTGATTGATCGAGCCGTTGGAAACCAGCACCCACTCTTGGCCACCCGTGCCGCTATGGTTCAGGCGAAGCTGCGGGCCGAAGGTGCCGCCGGTCGTCTGCACGACGAGCCTGCCGTCGTCGGTGCCGCCGGTGCCGGCGACGTGGAGCCGGCCGGCGGTGGTGCCGGTGCCGATGCCGACGTTGTTGTTGAAGCGGGTGATTTGCGACGCCACGTTGGCCACGCCGATGACGATGTTGCCGGTGTCCGCGCGGATGGCGAGATCGCCGGGGGCGGTGTTGAGAACGATGCCGCTGGTGATCCCGGCGATGCCGATGAGGCCGCGCCCGACGCTCGCGGAG
>JAYVRQ010000174.1:0-26874 GCA_043776145.1 Chthoniobacteraceae bacterium | reverse complement strand
GAGATTCGAGAGGTCGATCCTGCTCCCGGTCCCGCTGGCCGAAAGCGTTGTATTCGCATTGCCGCCGGAGTAGCTCGTGGCCACCGGAAAGAGCAGTTGCCCGCCGCCCGTTGCCGTCAGATTCACTGCTGTAAGCGACGTGGCGGGCAGCGTGAGAATCCCCCCATTCTCCGCGATGATACTTGCACCCGCCAAGGTCGTTGCGCCGCTTACGTTAAATACGCCACTTCCGGTGATTCTGAGGGTTGCATTACTGACGGTCAACGCGGCATTGATGGTTGAAGCCGACGCTACTGTGAGGGAGCCAGAGCTAACGCTGATTGGCTGCCCGCTGGTCACGCTCTGGGCCTGAGCGTCAATGTTGATCACAATCGGGTTTGCATCTCCAAGAGATGGAATATTCACGTTGGTGGTCGAATTAGGTACGTTACCACCATCCCAGTTGAGGCGATTACTCCACAATCGGTCGCCGCCTCCTCCATTCCAATCTCCGGGTGCCGCATCTGCTCGACCGGACAAAAACAAGAGCAGAAGCCAGATTCCGGCGAGCCACCGCAATGGCCACGCATTACCCCCAAATGTCCGAGATTTTCGGCTGCGCCGGAGCACAGGGATATTCACCCCAACTTCCGGGGCGACAGCGAGCGATGTGAGTGAGACACAACGGGCGACTGCCGCTGCGGTGGGGACGAGAGGACTTTTCATATAGTGTACTGACTGAACGACCGAATGATGGAGGATTGCCTCTGCAAGATTACCAGCCCCAACTTGCGAACCAGAAAGGATGCCAGTGATTGAATTTCTAACCTGCTCGCCTTTGCGTGGGCAATCTTTTTTCACCTCATTCCCAGCTTCCACTTGGGAATGCACGTTTCCCCGAAGCTGTGCTTCGCCGCCGTTCCGCACCGTCGAAGTTAAACTTCGCCAACAGGGCATTCCCAAGTGCAACTTGGGAACGAGTCGCCGAACGAGTGGGACAAAGCGTGCGTGGTGGATGGCGTCGCTCCGCCGCAAGCGGTTCGTTTGGCAGGAAGTCGGCAATACATTTCCGTCTTCGACAATGGAGTGATTCATGGTTGCTCCTGCCTGTGCGGTGCGATCGGGGCGCTGGATGCAGCAATTGTTTCGCGCGCCATCCGGCAAGAGGCGAAATTTGCGTCCGCGAAGGAGCGCCGTGAGTTTTCGGAGTCAGGAAATCGCGATCCATTGTTAAAATGGACGCGCGCCTGCTCCCGACTCGTTCCTGGCGCACTCGCTACTAACGCCCTGTTGCTCGGAATTCTGGCGTCCAGTCGGGATTGCACTTGAGGTTCGTCGCCATCGAATGTTCCAATTTAACCGCCGACATCCGCATGAACCCCATTCACTGTCGCCAACCGACCACTTTCAGCCGGGCTTTGACCACTTGCAGTGGCACAATTGAGATTTGGATTCACGCAACGAACACATGCGATCGCACTCTTGCGAGCGGCAGTGGCGCAATGTTTGCCTGCACTCGCGCTTTCCACGTTTGCAGACGCACATTGACCGTTGGCACCTCCCCAATGCCCGCTTGCAATCGCGCAAAGATGGTTTGCACTCGCACGAAGCAGACTTGCGAAGGCACAACGCAGGCCGACAGCTTCACGAAGCATGACCAGAAACAGACCACAGTATCAGTTCACCGCTTCTTCCGACCGCCAAACGTATAGCCGCGCAGGGTGCGGACGCCTTTTCCCACGCCGCCGGCGGGGATCGCGTCTTCGTTGAAAAGCGCGGTGTAGATGTAGGGGAAGCCTTCCAGTTTTAGCCGCGGCACTTTCATCCCGATGAAGCGTTCGATGGCGCGGACGTGGTCGATTTCCTCGGCCACGAAGATCGTGAAAGCGTCGCCGACATTCTGCGCGCGTCCGGTGCGTCCGATGCGGTGGACGTAGTCCTCGGGATGGCCGGGCACGTCGTAGTTGATGACGTGGGAGACGCCCGCGATGTCGAGCCCGCGCGCGGCGATGTCGGTGGCGACCATCACTTCGTACTTCCCGCTGCGAAAGCCTTCGAGTGCCTCGATGCGTTCGCGCTGGGTGCGGTTCGAGTGGAGCGCGGCGACGGCGTGCTTCTTTTCCTTGAGCCGGATCGCCACTTTGTCGGCCATGATTTTCGTCGAGGTGAAGACAATGGCGCTGTCGTAGTTCGTGCGTTCGAGCAGCGCGAGGAAGAGGTCGAATTTCTGATCTTTCGCCACGGGATACAGCGCGTGGCTCACGGTCTCCGCCGGGCTGAAGCGCGCGCCGATTTCGATGATCTCCGGATTCGCGAGCACCCACGAAGTCATCGTCTGAATCTCGGGCGGAAGCGTCGCGGAGAAGAAAAATGTCTGCCGCTTCTTCGGCACTTTCTCCACGATGCGCCGGACTTGCGGGAGGAAGCCCATGTCGAGCATTCGATCCACCTCGTCGAGCACGAGATACTGGATGGTGTCGAGCTTGATGGTGCCGTCCTCCATGTAGTCGAGGAGCCGGCCCGGAGTGGCGACGAGCACGTCCACACCCTCCGCGAGCATCTCGCGCTGCGGGCCGTAGCCGACACCGCCGTGGACGAGGCCGACTTTCAAATCCATGAAGCGCGCGAAGTCGCGGAACGCCGTCTCGACCTGCGCCGCCAGCTCGCGCGTGGGCTCGAGGATGAGCGCGCGCATCTTGCCGTGGCTTTCGAGCATCGTGAGAATGGGGAGGCCGAACGCCGCGGTCTTGCCGGTGCCGGTCTGGGCGCTGCCCATCACGTCGCGCCCGTTGAGAATCGCGGGGATGGCGCGCAACTGAATCGGCGTGGCCTCGGCGTAGCCCATCGCCGTGACGCCCTGCACGACCGTTTCCATTAAACCAAAATCCTGAAATGACATCCGCCGCAACTAGCGCCCATCCTGCACGGACACAACCTTCGATTTCATCTGGCGTGTCAAGGAGCGGCGACATTCCTGTCGCCGCTCCTTGACGCCCCCGCGCCGCCTACTTTTGCGACATCAGCTTCTTCCGCGCGGCGGCGAGTTCCTTGCGTGTGCTGTCGCTGATGACCGGGTATCGAAGGTCGAGGCTTTCGAGCGTCTCGATGACGGCCTCCGCGACGACCAGCCGCGTGAACCATTTGTGATCCGCGGGCACCACGTACCAAGGCGCGTGTTCGGTCGCGGTGTGGCGGATCGTTTCCTCGTAAGCCTCCATGTATTCATCCCAAAGCTGCCGCTCCTGCACGTCGGCGGCGGAGAATTTCCAGTTCTTCTCCGGCTCGTCGAGGCGGCTGAGGAAGCGGCGCTTTTGCTCGGCCTTCGAGACATGGAGGAAAAATTTACGGACGGCGATGCCGTTGCGGCAGGCGTATTTTTCGAGGTTGTTGATGTCCTCGAAACGTTCGCTCCAAATGTTTTTCGTGATGAGGCCGGGCGGCACTTTTTGTCCGGCGAGAAATTCGGGATGCACGCGGACGACGAGCGTTTCCTCGTAGTAGGAGCGATTGAAAATGCCGATGCGCCCGCGCTCCGGCAGGCACCGCGTGCAGCGCCAGAGGAAGTCGTGATCGAGTTCCAGCGTGGTCGGCGCCTTGAAAGAATAGACTTCGCAGCCCTGCGGATTCACGCCGGACATGACGTGTTTGATCGTGCTGTCCTTGCCCGCCGCGTCCATCGCCTGGAAGATGAGCAGCACCGACCAGTTGTCCTGCGCGTAGAGGCGCTCCTGCAATTCCGCCAGCCGCTCGACGCTCGCGGCGAGTGCTTTCTCGGCGGCCTCCTTCGATTTCAGTTTCCAAGTGTCCGCCGGGTCGCTGTTCTTGAGGCGAAATTTTTTGCCATTAGTAATGCGGTAGCGTTTGGCGAGGGCGGCGGTGGATTCCATGTCCGCATCTTCGCGCCCAAAACGGCAAAGAACAATCCGATAGGACACTCGCGGGTTGGCGTGCTCCTCATTTGGCGTTTGAAGTTTGGCGTTTGGCCCCGCGCAGCGGCAGAGCGATCCCAAGACCCACCGCGCCTGCGGCGAGCTAAACGCCAAACTTCAAACGCCAAACACCAAAGGCTCGCGCCGCTCATGCCTTCCCGCTCAGCAGCCGCGTCACATCCATTCCCACGAGGCACATGTCATCCTCAAACTCGTGTTTCGCGGAGAACGCTTTGATCGTCGTCAGCAGCTCGTCAAACATTTGCGGCGTGGGGAGCGCGAGGCGCTGCGCGACGGCTGCGAGCAATTGATGGCGGTCGAAGAGCGTGCCGTCGGCGTGCTCCACCTCGAACAGGCCGTCGGTGTAGAGCATGACGAGTTCGCTGGCCGCGAGCGGGCGCGTCGCGGCGGGATAGACCGTGTCCTCCAGGACGCCGAGAGCCAGCGCGGGACGATCGGGCGCGAGCAACTCGACTTCGCCCACAAGCCGCCGGACGTGCATCGGTGGCGGATGGCCGGCGCTGGCGTAGCGCATCTCGCCACGCGCCATGTCGGCCACGAGGTAAAAGGCGGTCGCGAAAAGCGGCGTGACCGTCTGCTTCAAAATCGCGCACAGGCTTTGATTGACCTCGGTGAGAAACGCAGCGGGATCGCGGGCGACCGGACGCAATTCTTCCACGAGCCCGCGGATGATCGCCGTCACGAGCGCCGCGCGCACGCCGTGGCCCATCACGTCGCAAATGAAGACGCCAGCCTCGGTATCCGACAGCGCGAGGATGTCGAAAAAATCGCCGCCGAGTTCTGTGGTCGTTACATAGCGGTGGCAGAATTGGAGCGCGCTCTGCTCGGGCGAAGAGTGCGCGGGAAAGACGGGATAATGCCGCGGCAGAAACGCGGACTGAAGCTCCCGCGCCATCTCGAGTTCCTCGTGCATCTGCGCGTTTTTGTCGCGCAATTCCTCCGCCTGAATTTCGAGCGCCTCCTGCGCCTTGCGCAGTTCGTTGTTTTTTTGCACCGCGGTTTCGTAGGTCGAAAGCAACAGGTCGATCGAGTGGATGCGATCCGAAGTGAGGCGGTATTTTTGACCGGCGAAATAAATCTCCGTCCCCTGCGCTCCCGGCGACTGCCGACGCAATTCGAGATTCGCGAGCACGGATTGGATGCGCGAGACGAGGTATTCCTCGTCGTACGGCTTCACGATGAAATTGTCCGCGCCGCATTCTAGCCCCTTCAGAATGTCGCCCGGATCGGAAAGCGACGTGAGCAGGATGACCGGGAGTTGCGTGAGCCGCGGGTCGTCCTTGATGCGCCGGCACAATTCGTAGCCACCCATCTCCGGCATGTTGATGTCGCTGATGACGAGCGTCGGGATGCGCGTCTGGAGCGAAGCCAGCGCCTCGCGCCCGTTGGCCGTGAGCGTCACGCGATACTCGTGCTGCTCCAGCACATGCTGGAGCTTGAGCGCCTGCGTCGGGCTGTCCTCCACGATCAGGATTTGCGTGTCGGAATTCATGCGGGTCTAAAATCGAGGCTCACCACTGCGCCGCCATCCGCGCCGTTGGCGATGGAAATTTTTCCGCCGTGCAGGTCGATGATTTTTTTCGCAACGGTCAGGCCGAGTCCCATCCCGCGGCCCGTCGGTTTGGTGGTGTAAAATGGGTCGAACAATTTGCCGAGGCGGTCGGGCTCGATGCCGCCGCCGGTGTCGCGCACCTCGATGTGGATGACCGCGTCGCCCGCGCGGAATTGCGTGCCCGCGCGCCCGCCTGCGTCGAAGGCCACATCGGCGGTGGTGAGCGTGCGCAGGCCGGTCTGGATGGTGAGCGTGCCGCCATTGGGCATGGTGTCGAGGGCGTTGGAAAAAATGTTCGTGAAGAGCTGCTCGATCTTCGCCGCGTCGAGGCGCGCCGCGGGCAGTCCGTCCGCAAACCCTTTGTCCACCATGATTCCGCGCCGGTCGATCTCCGCCGCGAGCACAGCGAGTGCGCGCTCGATGATGTCGTGGAGATTTTCCTCGCGCATTCCCAATTGCGGCGACGCCGTGAATTCGCTGAGCCGCGTGACGATCGCGTTGGTGCGGCTCACTGCGGTGCTGATTTCCTGCAGAATGCTGTGGCCCGTCTCGTCGATCGGCTGTCCGGCAAGAAAGGAAGCGCCCATTTCGATGATCGCGAGCGGATTGCGGACTTCGTGCGCGACACCCGCGGCGAGCCGTCCGATGGATTCGAGTTTTTCCGCCTCGATCAATTGCGCCTGGGTGGCCTTCAACAACTCATGCGTCTCCAGCAATTCACGATGCGTTTTCACCGCAGTTTCATACGTTGAGAGCAGCAGGTTGAGCGTCTGCCGCCGACTCGATTCGATGACGAAACGCTCGCCCGCGAATTCGATGGCAATGCCGCTCCCGTTCTCGGGCTGGCTGAGCGCGCGATTGGCGAGCACCGAGCGGATGCGGGCCATGAGAAATTCCTCCTCGAAAGGCTTCACGACGAAATTGTCCGCGCCGCATTCGAGTCCGCGGATGATGTCGTGCGGAGCCGAGAGCGACGTGAGCAGGATCACGGGAATCTCGCGCCACGCCGCGTCGGCCTTGAGGCGGCGGCAGAGTTCGTAGCCATCCATCTCGGGCATCTGAATGTCGCTGATGATGAGCGTCGGCTGGCAGTGCGCCAGGGCTTCGAGCGCGAGCCGGCCATTCGCGGCGGCGGTCACGCGGAAGCCGTTTTTTTCGAGGACGTGCTGGAGCAGGACGGATTGCGTCGGGCTGTCTTCGGCGATGAGGATTTGCGTGTCTCGCTGTGAAGATGCGGCGGTTTCGTTCATGCGATGGGCCTCGGTTTCATGGTGAGTTCGTGGAGCAGCGCGGCGATTTCCGCGGGCGCGCAGACATGCGTGGCGGCGTCGAGTTCCACTGCGGCGCCGGGCATTCCGTTGATGACGGAACTGGCTTTGTCCTGCGCGATCGTCACCGCGCCGGAGTCGCGCATCAGCTTCAATTCCGCCGCGCCGTCGCGGCCCATGCCGGTGAGCAGCACGCCGACGGCGCGCTTTCCATAGACCTCGGCGAGCGAGCGGAAGAGGCAGGAAACGGCGGGGCGCAGGCCGTTCTCCGGCTCGTCGTCGGCGCAGGAAATCCGGCCGCGTTTGACGAAGCGCATGTGGCAGCCGTCGGAGGCGAGATAAACGTGGCCGGGGCGCGCCGGTTCGCCATCGGCGGCGAGGCGGACGCTCATGCCGGTGGTCTGCGCCAGCCAGTCCGCGAGCCCCTGCACAAAGCCGCCGGCGATGTGCTGCACGATGACGATGGGGACGGGGAATGGCTTGGGCAGCGCCGCGAGGATCGTTTGCAGCGCGGGCGGTCCGCCGGTGGATGCGCCGATGGCGACCAGCTCGATATCTGTCGCGGGCTCGACGTGTCGCGCGGGCGCGGGGCGCGCGGCCATGCGCTCGCGCGGCCATCGCCTCACGACGCGCACTTGGGACATCGCTTTCACCATCTCGATGAGCTTGCGCGCGGCGGCCTCGTGTCCCGGAGCGCCGGGACCGGGCGGCTTTTCGAGCAGCGCCACCGCGCCGGCATCGAGCGCGCGAAAGCTCTGCGTCACATCGTCGGGATCGCAGCTCGCGCTCACGATGACGATGGGCACGGGATGCGTCTCCATGATTTTGCGCGTCGCCTCGATGCCGTCCATGCGCGGCATGTGAATGTCCATCGTCACCACGTCCGGCTTGGTCTCCGCGAGTTTTGCGACCGCCTCCACGCCGTCGCGCGCGCAGCCGACGACGCGGATCGCCGGATCGCTTTCGAGAATGCGCACGAGCAGTTCGCGGACGACGATGGAATCCTCGACGACGAGCACCTGGATCTTTTTCCCCGGCGCGCTCATGCGAGCCTCCCGATGATCTCGAGCAGGTTGCCCTGATCGAAACTGCTTTTGACGATGTAGGCATTCGCGCCGGCGTCGATGCCACGCTCGCGATCTTCGCGCGAGCCGAGCGCGGTCACGAGCACCACGGGCAGTTCGCGGAGCCGCGCGTCGGCGCGGATTTTCGCGGTGAGTGCGAAGCCGTCCATGCGCGGCATCTCGACATCGGACACGACGATGTCGAACTCGCTGGCGTGCAGCGCAGTGAAGGCGTCGAGGCCATCGACCGCGGTGGTGACAGTGTGGCCGGCGGATTCGAGGATGTTTTTCAAAAGCATTCGCGAGGTGACGGAATCATCGACGACGAGCAGGCGATGCGCGCGTGGTTTGGCGGCGGGCGCGGGCGTCGTGACCGGGCTGCGCGCGCCCGTCGCGGCGGCGCGCACGGCGGATTGCAGCACGTCCGCGACATTCAAAATGAGCGCGGGTGCGCCCGAGCCGAGCACGGTCGCGGCGGCGATGTTGCGCACGCGCACGAGCGGCTGGCCGAGCGGTTTCACGAGCACCTCCTGCTCGTGGTACAGCGCCTCGATGCCGAAGGCGATGCGCTGCGCCGCCGTCGCGCCGAGCACGAGCGCCTCGACGATCGGGCGCTGCGGCTGCGTCTCGCGGCGCGGCAATTCCAGCGTGTCGGCGAGCCACGCGAAAGCGACCGTATGGCCGTCGAGGCAGATCGTCTCGCGGTTCTCCACGGTGGCGATTTCCCCGCGCTGCACGCGCGCGATGCGCTCGACGCTCGAAGTCGGCACCACAAAAGTCTGCCCGCCCGCATCGACGAGGATGCCTTTGAAAGTCGCAAGCGTGACCGGCAGCAGGATGCGGAACGTGGTGCCCGCGCGCGGCTGCGTTTCGATGGCGATCTGCCCGCCGAGCTTCTCGACTTTCTCGCGCACGATCGCCATGCCGAGACCGCGCCCTGAAATTTCGGTGATGATCGGACTCGTCGAAATGCCGGACTGGAAAATCAGCGCGAGCGCGGCGGACTCGCTGAGTTGCGCGGCTTCGGCGGTGTCCAGCGTTTCGTTTTTCACCGCGGCGGCTTTCACTGCTTCGGCGTCGATCCCCGCGCCGTCGTCGCAGATCGTGATCTCGACTTTGCTCGCGTCGCGCTGCGCGACTGTGAGCGCGAGCGAGCCGCGCGGCGGCTTGCCCTGCGCGGCGCGGACGGCGGGCGTTTCGAGACCGTGGTCGATCGCGTTGCGGACGAGGTGAATGAGCGCGTCCTTGATTTCCTCGAGGATGCGTTTGTCGATTTCGATCTCGCGTCCGTGAACGGCGAAGTCGATGTCCTTCCCCTGCTCGCGCGCGAGGTCGCGGACGAGTTTTGGGAAAAGGTCGAGCAGTCCCCCGACGGGCAGCATCACGAGCTTCTTGGCGTGATCGAGCAGTTCGTCCACCCGCCCGTGGATCAAGCGTTCATCCTGCTCCGCGTCCCGCGCGGATTGCGCGACGCGCTTTTCGAGGACGCGGATGTCGGCCTCGGACCACTGCTTGCGCAACGCTTCCAGCGCCGCGCCGATTTTGCGGAAGTGTCGCGCGTGGCTGGAGGCGGCGAGTTTCAGCGCGACCATTTCCTCGGCCTGGCGCAGCAATTCATCGAGCTTCGCCATCGGCACGCGCACGGTGTTGGCGGGCGCGGCACTGCGCTCAGGCGGCGCGACGGGCGCGGGCGCTGCGGCAAGTGCAGCGGGTGTGGGCGCGGCAGGACGCGCGAGGCGCTGCACCATCGCGCGCACCGCCTCGCGCGCGGGCGGCGCGGTTTCCACGCCGGGCCGCGCGCGCAGGGCGGCGGTGAAATCGAGCGCGGCATTCAGCGTGTCGAAGGTCTGCGGCGACGCGCTGAACGCGCCGCTTTTCCACTGCGAAAAAAGGCTCTCCATCGCCTGGCACACGGCCTCGATGTCCGTGCGGTTCACCGCGCGCGCCGCGCCCTTGAGGCTGTGCGCCTCGCGGAAAATCGTCTCGATGATTTCCTTCCGGCGCGGAAGCGGCGGCGTTTTTTCGAGTTCGAGGAGGCCCGCCGCCATCGCCTGCAAATGCTCCGCCGCTTCGATCGTGAAGGCTTCGTGCAGTTTCTTTTGGAAGTCCTCGTCGGTCATGGCGGCGCGGGAGTGAGCCTCACACTTTCAGATTCTCGACGAGTTGTTTCAATTTGAGTCCGAGATCCTGCAACTGCTGCGCTGCGGTCTCGACCTGGCGCGTGCTCTGGACGGTCTGCGTGCTCGCGGCCTTGATGTTTTCCATGGCGATGGCGACCTGCTCCATGCCGACGAGCTGCTGGCGGTTGGTCGCCGCGATTTGCACCGCCGCCTGCGCCGCGCCGGAGATGCTCTCGGCCAGCGACGCGATGGATTCCCCGGCGGCGGACGACTGGCGCACGCCGGCCTCGACGGCCTTGCTCCCCTGCTCGGTCGCGAGCACGGCGCGGCCCGTGGCTTTTTGGATGTCGCTCAAAATCGCGCGCACCTGCGTGGTCGCCTGCTTCGACTGGCCGGCGAGCGTTTTCACCTCCTGAGCGACGACGGAAAATCCCCGGCCCTCCTCGCCGGCTTTCGCGGCTTCGATGGCGGCGTTCACCGCGAGCAGCTTCGATTGCGCGGCGATGTCATCGACGCTCGCGATGATCTCGCCGATGGCGTGGCTCTGCGCGCTGAGCCCGAGGATGCACTCGGCGATCGCCGCCATCTGCTCGCGGATGCCGCCCATGCCGGAGATGGTCTCATCCACCGCGCCCTTGCCGGTCTTGGCGACTTCCGCCGCGTCCTGCGCCTGATCGGAGACGGCCTTCGCGCGGTCGCTGGAGACCTGCGAAGTCTGCCGCACTTCCTCGACCGTGGTGGTCGTCTGCGTCACCGCGGTCGCGGCGTCGGCGGCGCTCGCGGCGAGTTCGCGCGTAGCGGCGACGATCTGGCTGGCGGATGCGGCGAGCACGCCCGCGGCCTCGGTCATTCCCGCCGCCTGCGCGCGGAGCGAATCGTTGGCGCGCTGCACGGCGCCGGCGCGCTCCTGAATGTCGCCGAGCATTTGATTGAAGGCGTCGGTGAGCACGCCGAGTTCGTCGGTGCTCTGCTTTTCCGCACGCAAGGAGTAGTCCTTTTTTTCGGAGATGAGCCGCGCCGCCGAAGTGAGCGCGAGAATCGGCGCGGAGATGAAACGCTGGAGCCGCGCCGAGAGGAGGAACGCGAGCAGAAGCGCGGCGAGGAGGATGGCGGCGGAAATTGCCAACTCCACTTTCATGCGCTCATGGAGCGCCTGCAGGCTCGCCTTGAGATAGATGGTGCCCACGATGTTGCCGCCGGATTTCACGGGACGAAACACATGCAGATATCCACCGTCGAATTCCGCGCCGTGCGTGCGCGGTTTAGCGGGCGGGGTGTTGTCCGCGTCCGTTCGCGCATATTTGGCGAAGACGCCCGCCTCGTCATAAAGGCACGCGAGGACGATGGACGGCTCGACACTCAAGCCGTGCAGAATTTTATCCGCCTCCTCGTCCTTCGTGAAATCGAGCAGGGTGGCGCTCTCGTGGGCGACGATGTCGGCAATGAGCGTGAGGTTTTGTTTCATCGCGGCGCGCGACACGGCCCACTCGTGATACGCAAACGTCGCGCGCGAGAGCAGCAGCGCGGCGGCGGTGGTCCCCACGATGGCGAGCGTGAGTTTCCGGCGGATGGGCAAATCGCGAAAGGCCATAAGACGTTACTCGCCCGCCCCGAGCAGCCGGCCCGTGAGATCGACTCCCGCGCGGCTTGCGGCTTTGGCGTTGATGTGGAAGCGGATTTTTTCACCCTTCAAAAAAAAGCCGATCACGCCGCCCTGCTGCGTGAAGTTGTCCGCATCGCCGACGGTCAGGACGTTCGCCGCCCCGATCACCGAACCCGCGCGCCCGCTTTCCGCTTTGCCAATGAAGACGAGATGGCAGCCCTTGGTGTCACCGCGCCGGACGGTGATGCGACGCCCGTCCACGGTTTGCTTGCTCACGAGCGCTTCGAGTTTGCCCGCGACCGCATCGTCGCCGACCACGCCGATGAGGAACGGGCTCGAAGCATCGGGAAAAGCGGTGGCCGGCCAGTTCGCATATTGCGGTTGCGTGAAGTTGATGAGCATCTTGGCCTTCACCACGACATCCGTCGCGTCCTCCGCGCGGGTGTGCGGCGCGAGGGCGGCGAGAAAAAGGAGCGCGACCGCGACCGCGGCTCGCGTATTACGATTTTGGAAAAGATTCATACTCGAATGGAAGTGCGCGCGCGGGCTACCAGGTGAACGTGACCTTTCCATACACGCTGCGCTCGACTTCGACCAGCGGGCTTCGCACCAGCGCGCTGGTGCCGGATTCGGGATGATGATCGTCGAGCAAATTCTCGCCGACGATCGCGAGTTCGAGATTCGGGCGCGGCTTCCACGCGAGGCGCGCGTCCATGGTCGCGTAGCTTTTGATCGCGGGGGTGAAGCCCGCGAGGTTGTCCGCGCAGCGGCCGATCACGTCGAGTTCGAGATGGCCGGGGAGATCGAAGGAGGAGCGGATGTAGAATTGATTCTGCGGGCTCTTGCCTTCGCCCGCCGCGACCTCCGCGCCGCTGCGGGAAGCCGGCGGGAGCTTTTGATCCGCGTGGATGTCCATTTTTAGAAAAGTGTACTGGCCGTAAAGCCGCCACCATTTGGCGGCGTTCCAGGTCGCGGCGAGTTCCACGCCATAGGTGTCCGCGTCGGCACCGTTGGTGCGGTTGAGCGGCAGGAGCAGCGCGCCAGATTTCGCGTCGAGCGTCGGCGTGCCAGGAGCCGTGACGGAGAGCCGGTCGTAGCGGTTGAAGAAAAGCGCGGCGTCGAACGAGAACGTGTCGCTGGCCTGCGCGCGCCAGCCGAGTTCGTAGGCGAGGACTTCCTCGGAATCGAGATCGCGGTCGCGGATGATGCGCGGGAAGAGCGCCCGGCCGCCCGCGCGCGGAATCGGCAGCGGCGAAATATTGATCTCGTTTTCCGAAAAGGAGGGAGTCCGCACCGCGCGCGACACCGCCGCCCAGACCGATTGCCGCGAAGTCGGCGTCCAGAGTAGCCGCGCGGTGGGTTGATACTCGAAGCCCGTGTATTCATTGTGCTCGATCTTCGAGCCGAGCGTCAGCAACAGCCGATCCGCGACGATCTTGATTTCATCCTGGAGGAATGCGCTGAATAAATTGCGCTGCACAAACAAGCTGTCCGGCTGCGTGGAGAAGCCGCGGTCGAAGCCGGTGGCGGTGCCTTTGAACAAACCCTCGTTGAGCCGGTACGCCGCGCCCCAGATCACCTTCTGCCGGTCGCCGAACGGGAAGCGATGCTGGAAGTCCACGTCGAAAGTGTTCACCGAAAAATCGAACGTGCCAGCGGTGCCGCGCCGGTCGGAATAATCGTAGTAGGCTTGCAGCGTCCAACTCGAGTCCTTCCCCATGTCGTGCGTCCAGCGCATCAGCACGTCGCCGCCGAACGCCTCCTCGTCCTCGGTGTTCGTGCGAATGAAGGAAGGCGGGGACTCGGGCGACGGACGCAGATCGCGCCGGCCGGCGAGCCCGTGATAGTAGTCGGCCTCGAAGGTGATCGTATCTTCGCTGCGCGGCTGCCAGTCGAGACGCAGCCCGGTGCGCGCCTGCCGCCAGTCGTCGCGCGCGTCGCCGAGCAGGTTGAAGCCGTGATCGCGCTCGAACCATTTCGCATAAACGCGGTAGTGCAGATTGTCGCCGATCTGACCGCCGAAACGGAACGTCGTGAACCCATGCTCCTCACTGCCGCCGCCGCCGGAGAACAGCCCGCCCTGCGTGTCCTTCGCGGGTTTGGTGATGATGTTGATGATGCCATTCACCGCGTTCGCGCCCCACACGCTCGCGCCCGGCCCGCGCACGACTTCGATGCGCGCGATGTCTTCGAGCGGATAATCGACCGTGTCCCAATACACGCCGGCATTGATCGGCGTATAGACCGTGCGGCCATCGACCTGCACGAGCATTTTTCCCGCGAACCGCTCCGCAAAGCCGCGCGCGCTGACGGCCCACTTGCTCGAGTCGATGTGCGCGACTTCGAGGCCTGGCACCATGCGCAGGATTTCGGGAAACGTGGTCGCGCCCGAGCGGGCGATCATCTCCGGCGTGACGACGAATACGGCTGCGGACGACTGGCCGACGGTGCTCTCCTCGCGCGAGACGGTCGTCACGCGGACGTTCAGCAATTCCTCGAGGCTCTCGCCATTCGGAGCTTCCTCACTCGCGGCGATCGGTGCGGCGTGGAGGCGAAACGCTGCGGCGATCAGAGTCATCGAGAGCGTCGTTTTCATCGGGCACTTAAAACGAAAGCCGCACGCCGAGCACGCCGCTGAAGGTTTCCTGCGGGATGGCGTTGGGAAGGAAGCCGGTGGTCGCGTAGTGATTGTCGGTGAGGTTGCGCAGGTCGGCGTAAAATTCGAGGTGCTCGCGCGGCGCGAAGAGCAGGTGCAGGTTCACGAAGAACGGGTTTTCGAGTTCGCCGCCGAGCCGCCCGGCGTCGAGATGCTTCGGCGTCGAGCGCGCGACGAGGCTCGGCGTGACGAAAAGCTGCGGCGTGATCGCCCACGTCGCGCCGAGCCGGAAGTTGTGCGCGGAGATTCCCCTGAGCCCGAAGATCATCCCGGCGGTGTCTTCCTCGAAGGTCGTGTACGAATACGAAAACCACGCGCTCAGATTCCGCGCGAGCTTCGCCTGGCCGTAGAAGTCGAGGCCCATGTTGTGGCTCGTGCCGCTGTTGACGGTGTTCGTCAGCCGCCGCGGCTGGGTCGCGTCGCCGTTGAGATAGACGAGCGACTCGACCGTGTTCGGCGAAAGATTCGCGTCCGACACGAGCACGAGGCTTTCCTGTTTCCCCGCGTAAAGACTGAGGCCGAGGCTCACCGACTCGCGGTTGTAGGTGAGGCTGAATTCGTGGGTCTTCGAGGTTTCCGGCTGCAGGTTCGGGTTGCCCGTGTTGAGGATGTCGCCGCGGTCGTAGGTCGCGAAAGCGAAATAGGGCGCGGGCGAAATGTAGGCTTCCGCGTAGGTGTACTTCGCGGTCAGCGCATCGGTGACATTCCAAATCAGCGACGCGCGCGGCGTGTACGACGGCTCGTCGATGCGCGTGTCCTTGTCCACGCGCGCGCCGGCGATCAGCTTGAGCTTCGGCGCGAGCTGCCAGCAAAATTCCACATACGCGCCGTAGCGCGCGAAGTCGCTCTCGGCGACGCGCGGGATCGCGATCAGCGAGCCGCCCGGCGTGAGCGAATACTGAAATGCGCCGCCCTGCTTCACGAGGTCGTCGTCGCTGCCGCGATTCGCTTTTCCCGGCACGGTCGATTTCGCGATGATGTCGTAGTTCGTGTAAATGCCGCCGAGCAGCATCGAGAGCGGTTTGGAAAACTGGACGTGCAGCGTTTCCTCGACGGTGAAGCTGTTTCCATTCGCGTATTTATAGTCGTTGAAAAACCACTCCTTTGCGCTTTTCGGGAAGACGTACCGGCTGCGCGGATCGACTTCGTACCAATTGTAAGTCGCCGCCGAGTCGAGCGTGACGGCGTCGCTGATCTTCCATTGGTATTTCGCCTCCGTGACCCACGAGCGATCCTCCCAGCGCGCCTCGCGGAGAAAGCCGAGAATCACCGGCCCGAGTCCCTCCGCGCTGCTGCGCTCCGAATCGCGATACCAACTCTGCAACGAGAAGCCGCCGACTTCCAAACGCACGAACGCATTCACGCCGAAATCTTTTCGATCCGGCGTCGTGCCGCGTCCTTTCGGCCTGGCGATGTCGCGGTAGTCGCGCCACCACGCCGGATACTCGCGGTCGAGATTCGTGAGGCTCCCATCGTGAATCTGCACGTAGCCGTTGATGAGGATATTCCGCGCCGCATCGAAGACTTTGCCGAACGCGCCCCATGCCTCGCGCTCATCATTCAGCCCGTAGTCGCCGCCGAGTTCGACCGTCAGCGGCCCGCTGTTCGCCTGCATCGGCGCGACCGCCTTTTTCCCATCCGGCACCGCCGCCGGCTCGGGACCGGGCGGCGTCTTCGTTTTGATATTGATGACCGCGCTGATCGCGTCCTGCCCGTAAAGCGTCGAGCCCGGCCCGTAGATCACCTCGATCTGCTCCGCCATGCGCACGCTGAAATCATTGCGCAGCGGAAAGTATTCGCCGCCCGGCGGATTCACGCGCATCCCGTTCACGAGCACAACGATTTTGTTGTTGGAAAGAATGCCGCGCACCGCCACCTGCGTCCCGAGTTCGGTGAACATGTTTTCCGAAGTCTCCATCCCCGGCAGATCGCGCAGCACATCCTTCAGCGAAGAATAACCCCGCAGCCGGATGTCATTCTTGTCGATGACGATCACCGTGCCCGGCGCCTCCGTCTGCTTCTCGGATTTCTTCGACGCCGTCGTCACCGTCGTCACGCGCACGTTCATCAATTCCTCGAGGCTCTCCGTCGCGGCGCGTGCATCGCCAAGACAACACGCAATACTCACGGTGAGCACGCCCCCGATGGGGTGCGGCAGCAAACGCGAACGGGCCAGTAAGCGGGACAAGAACGGAGTGCGCATGGAATTCTCCTTTTTGGTTTGTGCCCGGGATTGAGCACGCCTGCTTTTGCCCGGTTTCACTGGAATTGGAAAGCGAAAAAAACCATCCGCTTGAACCTCAACCCAACCGCGGCGGCAGCGTGACGACGCTGATCCAAAATTCGTCGATCGCGCGAACGACTTTCATCATTTGATCGAAATCCACCGGCTTGGTGACGTAGCAGTTCACGTAAAGATGGTAGGCGCGAATGACGTCTTCATCCGCGGCGGAACTCGTCAGGATGACGACGGGGATCGTCCGCAAATTCGGGTCCGCCTTGATCTCCGCCAGCACTTCGATCCCGCCTTTCCGCGGCATGTTCAGGTCCAGAAGGATCAAGTCGGGCCGCACTGCGCCGGCATGTTCGCCTTCCCGGCGGAGGAAGGCCATCGCTTCGACGCCATCGCGGGCGACGCTGATGGAGTTGCGGAGCTTCGCGCGCCCGAGCGCATCCTTCGTCAAAACGACATCGCCGGGGTTGTCATCGACGAGCAGAATTTCGATTTCTCTCGCGGGTGAATTCACGGCTGGCATTCCGGCATTCTGCGTTCGGGAATCGAAAAGTAAAAGCAGCTTCCCTCGCCCGGCGCGGACTCGACCCAGATTCTGCCGTGGTGGCGTTCCACGATTTTTTTGCAAACGGCGAGGCCGATGCCGGTGCCGGCGAATTCGCCGACGGCGTGGAGGCGTTGAAAGATCTCGAAGATTCGCCCGAAGTATTCCGGCTCGATGCCGATGCCATTGTCGCGCACGGAGAATACCCATGCGTCCCCCGCCCGGTGAACACCGACATGGATTTTCGGAGGCCGGTCGCCACGAAACTTGAGCGCGTTCGCGATGAGATTTTGAAAGAGCTGCGAGAGTTGTGTCGGGTCCGCGGCCACGGCGGGCAGTTCGTCGCGCGTGATGGTGGCGGCGTTTTCCTCGATGGCGAGCTTGAGGGATGCGAGCACTCCGCGGATCACCGCTTCGCAATCGGTTTGCCGGAAAGGCTGCGCGTGCGTGCCGACGCGGGAGAAGGCGAGAAGATCCTGAATGAGTGCCTGCATTCGTTTGGCGCCGTCCACTGCGAATGCAATGAACTTGTCCGCCTCCGCATCGATCTGGTGCTGGTACTTGCGTTCGATCAATTGCAGGAAGCTGCTCACCATCCGGAGCGGTTCCTGCAAATCGTGCGAGGCGACGTAGGCAAACTGCGCCAGTTCCGCGTTCGATCGCTTCAACTCTTCCGCGCGCTGCCGCAGTTCCTCCTCGGCTTCCTTTCGATCGGTAATGTCGCGCGCAGCGGCATAGAGCAGTTGCTGGCTAAAATCCGCGGTCGATCGCCAGAGCAGCCACTTGAACGACCCATCGCGGCAACGGTACCGGTTTTCAAAAGAGACCGTATCCACGCCGCGGGTGAGTTTTTCGGCTTCGGCGACGGTCCTTTCGCGATCGTCGGGATGAACAAATGACAGATAGGGTTCGGCGACCAGTTCCGCGCTCGTGTAGCCGAGGATTTTTTCCCACGCCGGGTTGATGCGCTTGAAGTAACCGTCGAACCCCGCGATGCACAGCATGTCCAGCGACATCTCGAAGAAGGGCCGCAGTTCACCCTCCGCTTCTGGATCGCGCCCCGGACTGCTCACGCCGCGCGGCTTCGTGGCGGAGCGCCGACAGTCACGCTTACGCCCCGAGATGTTTCGTGACGCATGCGATGAGCGTTTCCTTCGACACCGGCTTCGCGAGGAATTCATCCCCGCCAAAGACATGCTTCGACACCGTTTCCTGCTGCGACACGATCGCGGTCAGGAAGACGATCGGCACATGTCGAAGCTCGGGATCTTCCCGCAACTGCGCGGCGACCGTGCCGCCATCCGCCCCGGGCATGATGACGTCGAGGAAGATGAGGTCCGGTCTGAATTTGCGGGCCGTCTCAAGCGCGCGCGTCGAATCGTTTTCCTCGCAGATTTCATAAGCCGGCAACACGAGGTGCAGGATCCGCGTGAAGCCCGGCTCGTCGTCAATTAACATGATTCGTTTCTTGCTCATTGAGTCTCCTATTTTTCGATTTTGAACAGCGTTTCCACGATGACCCCTCCCTGCGGATTGTTGCGGATTCTGATGTTTCCCCGATGCAGGTCGATGATTTTTTTCACCACCGCCAGTCCGAGTCCGGTTCCCTGGCCAGTTTCCTTGGTGGTAAAGAACGGATCGAAAACCCTGGGCAGTTTGTCCTCGGGAATGCCGCTGCCCGTGTCCCGAATCTCAACGGCCACCGCCTCTTCGCCGTCGAAAAGATGCGAGGTGCTCACGGTCAGCGTGCCGCCCGCCGGCATTGCATGGCAGGCGTTGATGAAGAGGTTCACAAAGACCTGCTCGATCTTGTCCGGCACGACTCTGCATTCGGGCAAATCCGCCGCCAGATGCCTGACGACCTTGATGCCGGCACGCATGAGGTCATGCCGGACAAATTGCAGCGACTGCTCGATGAGCGCGTTGATGGAGTGCGGCTGAGTCGCGAGTCCCGTCGGCGAGGAAAACGCGAGGAGGCCGCCAATCACCGAATTCGCCCGCGCGACGGCGGCGCTCATCTCGGCGAGGACGGACTGCTCCACCTCTTCGCAGCCGGGCGGGCGTTCCGCGAGGAACTGAATCCCGGTCTGGAGGATTGAAAGCGGGTTTTTCACATCATGCGCGACGCCGGCCGCGAGTTCACCGATGGAGTGCAGCTTCCCGGCTTGGATGAGTTGCAGTTGCGTGGTCTTCAGTTCCTCGTGGGACTTGGTGACATCGGCAAGCGCCGCGGTGAGCCTCGCATTCGTGGCCACGAGTTCTTCGCGGTTCAGTTCTCTTTCGGTAACATCGGAAATCAGTCCGTCGTAGGACACGGCGCAGCCTTCGGCATCGCGCCGGAGCACTTGTTTGTTTTGAACCCACCGGATCGAACCGTCCTTGCGGATCAACCGATGGACGATTTCCCGCGGATCGGCCCCGCGGGCCGCCGCGACCACGTTGGCGACGACGGATTCGCGATCATCCGGATGAATGATGCGGTACCACAAATCGGCGTTTGCATTAAACTCCTCGGGCGAATAACCCGTGACCCCGAGGCACCCCGATCCATGCGAAGTGGCGACGGCATCCCCGTCGATCATCTCGACCGTATAGACATAATTCGTGACCGAATTCAGCAGCCGCGCGTACCGCTCTTCGCTGGCGCGGAGTCCATCCTCGGCGGCTTTCAGCGCGGTGAAATCGCGCGAGATTCCGAAGGTGCCGCACACCCGCCCCTGCTCGTCGCGCAACGGCATTTTCGTCGTCAGCGCCCAGAAAATTCTTCCGTCGGCCAGCGTTTCTTTTTCCACCTTGTCGATCAAGGCAACCCCCGTCCGCATCACTTCCCGCTCATCCTCGAATGCCTCGCGCGCGTGCTCGTCGGCAAAGAAATCGAAGTCCGTCTTCCCCAGCGCCTGCCGCGGCTCGGCGAGCCCAAACTGGCGGGCAACCGACAGGCTGAGCTGGAGGAAACGACTCTCCGCGTCCTTGAAATAAATGCGATCCGGGATGTTATCGAGTAACACCGCGAGGAGTCGGCGCTGTTCGGCAAGCTCGCACTCCGTGCGCGTGCGTTCGATCGCGTAGCTGATCGCGCGGACGAGCATCCGTCCATCCACGCTGCCCTTGACGAGATAATCCTGCGCGCCCAGTTGCATGGCGTGGAGCGCCAGATCCTCATCGTCGCGGCAGGTGAGCACGACGAGCGGGGTGGCCGCGTGGGATTCCCGGACCCGGCCCACCGTCTCAATGCCTTGCGCATCCGGCAGCATCAGGTCGAGGAGCACCAGATCGATGCCGCCAGCCGCCAGCCGATCGAGCCCTTCCGCCAACCGCTGCACCGCTTCGATCTCAAAGCAGCCGGCACCCGCTTCGGCCAGCATGCACTCCATGAGTGCGATGTCGCCGGGGTTGTCTTCGACCAGGAGAATGCGAATCGGCCGGCGACTCCTTTGCACCTCAGCCTGGGTGATGGTCCGCTCGGATTCCGGGCTCATCCCAAATCGGCTTTCAGCCCCGCGGGAGTGCGGGGCGAGAGTCTCTTCGGTCCTCTCTTCAATCACAACGGACGGAAGATTTTTCATTACGGGGGGGAGCCTATCGTTTCCCGCTCTCGCAGGACAAGACAATTCACGGGCGCGCGCGGACAAACGCGGAACCACTCGCAGTTCGCCAATTCCGGCCCAAAAGCCAAGCCTACACCTGCTCGTTCACGACGATCCGTGGATCGCCGAGAATTTTCGCCGCATCGAGCACGATCAATCGCTCGCCGGTGACGCCGAGCAGATAGTCCGCGCGCAATCCGGTCACGGTCGCGGGCGGCGCTTCCACGCTGGCGCGCGGCACGGTGCGCACGCCGAAGATCGCGTCCGCGAGAATGCCCAGCCGCAGGCCGTCGCCGTCGAGGATGAGCACTTTGTTCAGATCGGTGATGCCGCTCTCCGGCAAATCGAAAAACCGTTTGAGGTCGATGATCGTGTGAATCTCGCCGCGCAGATTGATGATCCCGAGCACGAAGTCCGGCGTGCAGGGCACGGGCGTGAAATCCTTGAGCGCGCACACTTCGCGCACCAGCGCCAGCGCGAGCGCATAGTGCTCGCCCGCCAGCGCGAACTCGACCACTTCGAGCAAGTCGCCCGGTGCCGTTTGGGCCACGGCCTCGCCCGCAAGCCTGCGCGCGCGTTCATCCAGGACGCGCGCGTCGTCCGCGGGCGCGGCGCTTTCGGCGAGGGCTGCTTTTGCCGCCTCGAGGCTGCGGCGGATTTCATCGAAGTCGGCGGTGGTTTTCATGGGAACGAATCGAGCAGCGCGAGCATCTGTGAGGCGGTCAGGCCGTCGGCCCCGGCCACCACGGCATCGGGATCGTGTCCGCGGAGAATCGCGCGGGCATTTTCCGAACAATGCGCCGCCTCATTCCCGCGGCCCTCGCGGCGCAGGAGATTGCCGAGCGTGAAGTGCGCGAGGACGAATTTCGGATCGAGATAAAGCGCGCTCCGCAGCGCCGCGGCGGCCTCCGCGAACGCGCCCTGCTCTTCGAGAAGGAGCCCGCGCAGGAAATGATGCGCGGGCGTGAGCTTGTCCTCCGCGATGGCCCGGTCGCACGCCGCGAGTTCGTCGGAAACCTCGTCTTCGATCGCAAGCTGGGGCGCGGGTTTCTTCGGCGGCGCGGGTTCCACGGATACCGCCAGCGGCGCAGGAGCGGCCGCGGCAGCCTTGCGATAGACCATCGCGTCTTCGATATGCGCGCTCGTGAACTGGCTGAACCACTGGCGCGAAATCTCGGAGCTTCCGGGAAAAAGCCAGCCGTCCGCGGCCAGCGAGCGATGCAGGCGGCCCGCGACATTTTTCACCTGCTCCGTGGAAAAATACATCAGCACGTTTCGGCAGAAGATCACGTCCATCGCGCTGGCAGGATTGATGTCCTCGACCAGATTCGCGCACTCGAAGCGCACGAGCCTGCGAATGCGCGGAACGACTTCCAAGCGGCCCGCATCGCACGGGAGAAAGTACCGCTTCCTGATCGCGTCCGGCACGCCCCGGAACGACCATTCGCCGTAAATCCCCTCCCCGGCTTTTCGCAGGAATTCGGCGTTGATGTCCGTGCCGAAAATCGTCACGTCCCAATCCGCGAGATCGGGCAGCGTGCGCTCCAGCGCGATGGCGATCGAGTACGGCTCCTCGCCCGTGCAACACCCGGCGCTCCAGATTTTAAGCCGCTTCCCGGTCGCCCGGCGCGTGCGGATCAGCTCCGGCAGCGCCACTTTTTCCAGCACCTCGAAGACCTTCTCCTCGCGAAAAAAATACGTCTCGCCCACCGTCAGCCGCGCCAGCAGCAGCGCGACATGCGCCTCGTGCGCGTCCGGCGACATCAGCGTTCGCGCGCATTCCTCCGCATCCGCAAAGCCGAGTTCCGTCGCGGTCGCACGAATTCCGCGGGCGAGATCCGCCCAGCGCGCGGGCGGAAAATCCAGGCCGGCCCGCCCTTCGACGAACGCGCTGAAGCTCTCGAGGACCGGGTTGGAAATCTCGTCCGGCATCATCACGCCCGCAGCGCCGCCTCCAGCGTCTCCTCGTTTTCGCGCGACAAAAACCGGCCGATGTCGTGGATGAACACGATGCCGCCGCCGAGCTTCGCCACACCCGCGATGGAATCGAAACCGGGCAAAATTTCCGCCGTCGAAATCATCGCGGCTTCCGTCTGCGCGACAACGCCCGCGATCGAATCGACCAGCAGCGCCACCGTGCGCTTCGGCGCGTGGGCGATGATGAAATGATCCGACGCCCGCAGCGCCCGCGCCGGCAAGCCAAACCGCACGCGCGGATCGAACACGGGAATGATCGCGCCTTCGACATTCACCACCCCGCGCACACTTGCCGGGGCATTGGGCAGCGGCGTGATCGCGACCGCACGAATCGCGCGCTCGACGGAAGCGATTGCCAGCGCGAACTGGAAATCATCGAGCGTGAAAACAACCATCGATTCGGCAGGCGCGGCCTTCATGGTGTCAGAGCGTGGCACTTCCGGGCGTCGAAGACAATCGCATCAACAGGACAGGACGGAAAACTTGACGCCAATGTGCCGGGTGCATACATCGCAGCGCCGTCCGAATCCACTCGCGGAAAACCGCAGTCAGGCCGCTCACATGCCCGTTCCCAAGCATCCAAATCCGCGCGATCTCAACCCGGTCTTGAGAATTCGCATCCTCGTTCTAAAATTTGGGGCGCTGGGAGATGTCGTCCGCACTTCCTATCTCCTGCCAGGGCTTCACGCGCGGTTTGGCCCTGGCGCGTCGGTCACGTGGATCACGGCTCCCGCCGCGCTGCCCATCCTGCGTTTTAATCCCTGCGTGTCGGAACTGATCTCCAGCGACCGATGCAAAGATCCGGCAGTCGTGAGTGCGTTGGGGGCCAGTCCGTTTGAGTGGGTGCTTTCCCTGGATGACGAAATCGAATCCTGCGGACTGGCGACGCAGGTTGCGGCGAAGCGAATTTCCGGCGCGTTCATGGCTTCCGATGAAATTCACTATACGGAAGACACCCGTCCGTGGTTCGACATGGGACTGATTTCGCGTTTTGGAAAGACGAGGGCCGACGAGCTAAAGCTGAAGAATGAACGAAGCCATACCACCATTTTCGCCGACATGCTGGAAGTCGCGATTGAGCGCCCCACTTTCTTCAACAATCCAGCGAGCGAAACCCTCGCGCGCACCATGCTCCAATCACTACCCAGGCCAATCGTCGGCTTAAATCTAAGTGCCGGGCGGCGCTGGCCGGGCAAGTCGTTGCGCGTCGATGAAGCCATCGGCCTGATCGACGGATTGGATGGCATCGGCGCGACGTGCCTTTTGCTGGGTGGAAGGGATGACGCAGCCTACCTTGATGCCATCGCGGCAAAGCGCAGCCTTCCCATGATTCGCGATCTTGCCCTGGATGAATTCGCCGGTGTCATTCGCGGGTTGGATTTGCTGATTACATCGGACACCCTCGCTCTGCATCTGGCCATCGCGCAGGATGTGCCAAACCTGAGCTACTATGCACCCACTTCCGCTGCGGAGATCGACACCTTCGGCACCGGTGCAAAGATAGCTTCACGATCGCCGGACTATTGCAGCTACCTTCCGAATGCTGACAATTCCACGATCACCGCGGAGCGGCTGCTGCCGGAAGCGCAATCGTTGCTTGCCCGCCGATGAGTGCCCGCTCGTGCTGCCTCGTCTCGCACACGCTTCAACAGGGTGTGGGTCCGGCGGATGCGAACCGGCTGCTGGCTTCCGAACTGACGAGGCGCGGCTGGCGAGTTTCGCTTTGCGGACTGAATGACTCGACCGTTTCGGCGGTGTGCGAGGAGGAAATGAACATCTATGGCACCCCGCTTCCCACTTTCCGCATCCCGCAAACGATGGGTTGGGAGGAACGGGGCGAAGCGTTTCGAGGATTCATGGAGCGGCAGCAACCCAGTTTCATCATCATCCGCTTCATTCCCTACAGCCTGAATCCAAAGGGGATTGTCTGGAAGGCATCCGGTGCCTTGCCAAAGGTCTTGCAAGGCATGGAAGTAATCTGGCTGGTGGATGAAATTTGGCTGGGCGAAGGCTCGATCAAACATCGTCTAACCGGAGCACTCCAGCGATATAGCATCCTTCGGTTGCTCAAGGCTGTGAAGTCCCGCTGTGTCTATACTAACAACCGCTTTAATACAAAAATACTTCGGCAGCATGGAGTGGATGCCGAGACGTTCCGCCTATTTGGCAACATCCCCGCGGCCTCGTCCGATGGCGGGGAATGGCTCCATCGGGAGTTCGAGAAGGCTGGGATTCCCATCACGCCGGAAAATCGCGGGCAATGGCTGGTGCTCGGAAATTTCGGCGTGTTCCATTCCGACTGGCAGCCCGCTGCTTTTCTTTCCGAACTGCGCGACCATGCGAGGCAGCATGGCAGGCAGGTGGCTATCGTAGGGATAGGTTCGCTCGGTGCCTATCGGGATCATTGGCAGGAAGTCGCGAAAACTTGGGGCGGCGATTTTCGCTTTCTCCATCTCGGCCTTCGCGAGGAAGCCGAGATTTCCCACTTTTTGCAGAGCGTGGATTTCGGCATCACAACCAACCCATATCACCTCGTCGGCAAAAGCGGGACGTGCATGGCCATGCTGGATCACGGCCTGCCGCTGCTCGTTCCGAGGATTTCCACCCATGACGATCCCGCCGAGTTCCCCGCGCATCTCGTGCTGCGCGGCGGAGACCGCATCGGGGACGAAATTTTCGCGCCGCGCAAAACCCACGCGCCAGACCCGCGTCTGCCACGAGCCGTGGACGAATTGATCGCCGCGATGTCGGACGCTCCATGATCCCGCGCACGCACTTCCTTCTCGCCAATCCGCGCGGTTTCGCCGTTCCATCGCGCGCATGAAAATCCTTCTTGCCGCCAGCGAAATGGCTCCGTTCGCCCGCACCGGCGGGCTGGGCGATGTGCTCGAAGCCCTGCCGGGCGCGCTCGCGGCGGCGGGGCATGAAGTGAGCGTGGTGCTGCCGTGTTATCGCGGATTGCGCGCGGATTTGAAGCTGGGCGCGGTGGGCACGGGCGTGGCCATTCCCATCCAGATTGGCGCGAAGGTTCACGTCGCGGAAGTCCTCCAGGCCAGGACTCCCGACGGCATGCAGATCTTCCTTGTCGGGCGCGATGAATACTTCGACCGCGCCGGGCTCTACGGTGAGGACGGGCATGATTACGACGACAACGCGGAGCGATTCATTTGGTTCTCGAAAGCGGTCGTGGAACTTGCGCGCAGGCTGGTTCCCGGGCCGGACATCCTCCACGTCCACGACTGGCAGACGGCGCTCGTGCCGGTGCTCTTGAAAGACCGGCGTCTGCCTTTCAAGAGCGTGCTCACCATTCACAATCTCGCTTATCAGGGCGGCTTTTGGGGACACGATTTTGGGCTCACGAATTTGCATTCGAGTTATTTCGGCGCGCGCGGCGTCGAGTTTTTTGGAAACCTGAACCTGCTCAAAGGCGGCATCCTTTTCGCCGATCAAGTGATGACCGTAAGCGACCGCTACGCGCATGAAATCCAGACGGCGGAATACGGCTGCGGCCTTGATGCCGTGCTGCGCGAACACGCTGGAAAACTCTCCGGCGTGCTGAATGGCGCGGACTACGCGAAATGGGATCCCGCCATCGACAAACGATTGCCGAAGCGTTTTTTCCCCGCCGATCTCTCGGGAAAAAAAGCCGCGCGCGACGCACTGCTCGCCGAGTGCCAGCTCACGCCCGCGCCGCGCGGGCCGGTCTTCGGAATGGTCTCGCGCCTCGCCGAGCAAAAGGGTCTCGACCTTCTCCTCCCACTGCTCGACCGGCTGCTCGCGGACGACGTGCGGCTCGTCATCCTCGGTGAAGGCGACACCGAGTACGAGCGCGAACTGCTCATCGCCAGCAAGCGCCACCCCGAACGCTTCGCGTATCGCAAGACGATGGACGACCGCCTCGCGCACCTCATCACGGCGGGCGCGGACATGGCGCTCATCCCATCGCACTTCGAGCCATGCGGGCTCACCGCGATGTATTCGCTGAAATATGGAACGCTGCCCATCGCCCGCGCGAGCGGCGGGCTTTTCCAAATGATCCAGGACTACGACCCCGCGCACGACACCGGCAACGGCCTCGTCTTCTACGACTACACGCCCGACGCGCTCTGGGACACGATCCTCCGCGCGAAGCGATACTTCGGCGACCCCGCGCGTTGGGAAAAATTGATGCGCCGCGCGATGGCGTGCGATTTTTCATGGAGCCGCGCTGTGGCGAAATACGAGACGATCTACCGTCGCGCGATTTCGGGATAGCCCCGCGCGGCGACAGGCAGCGTAGGCGCGTGCTTTACTGCGCCCCACCGCAGAGCGATACGGAACGATGCAGAACGGGGCACAGCC
>JAYVRQ010000173.1:0-2163 GCA_043776145.1 Chthoniobacteraceae bacterium | reverse complement strand
GCGTCTGTCGACGAGCGTGACCAAAGGGGCCGTTCGCCGCTGATGCGCGCCGCAGCGTTTGGACACACCCAATTGGTGGAGATACTCATCGCGGCAGGGGCCGATCCCGGCTTGCAGGATGACAGCGGCGGAACCGCACTGTCCTATGCCCTGAGAAACTGCAAACCCGCAAGTGCTGCTGTTTTGTTGAAGCACGATGCATCGCGATTGTCCGACAAAGACGGCAACTCGCCTTTGCACCTTGTCACGCGCTTTTGCCATGACGCGTATCTGATCACCACGCTGGCCGCACTTCAAGACGTCAATGCCACCGATGCGGCGGGACGGACCGCACTGTGGTATGCGGCGGCGCTGGGTGATTCCGGCACCGTCGAGATTTTGCTCGATCAGCAAGCACGGTCCGACATCGCTGACATCGAAGGTCTGGCACCACTCCATGCGGCAGCTTCACGCGGTCAGGCAGCAGTCATCGAAAGTCTTGTTGTGCAACGCGCCGATGCCAACGCCACCACCATTGACGGAAACACACCACTCATGTTGGCGGCCGCAGCCAAATGCTCCGCATGCATCACAGCGCTCGCCCCGCAAAAGAAGGACATCAACGCCGCGAACAGGTTTGGTGACACGGCGCTGATCTTTGCCGCGCGGGTGGCGGATGCCAGAGCTGTGCGGATGCTGATAGGGGCAGGCGCTGATCCGCTTGCCCGCAACGGACGGCGGGAAACCGCTGTTAGCATTGCTGAGGCTTCAGGTGATTCCGTCCTCGCTGGCCTGCTCGTCGAACAGTGACAGCCTATTTGCCAGAACTCTGGCAACTGCAAAGTCCACCGATCTGGAGCTGCAAGTGCAACTTTTCAGGACCATTTTCCGGGCCATGGCTTGCAACAATGAAATTGTTGCAGCCGCTGACGGCCCGGAGATTGCGGAACGCGCCATGGAGGAGGCCGCCCGGGAAGTTCTGCGCATCGAAAAAAAATATTCGCGCTATCGCCAGGACGACGACAGCATTGTCTATCGCATAAACCGGAGTGCGGGCGGGGATTCCGCCGTGACATGCGATCCCGAGACCATGGAGCTGCTGCGTTTCGCTGGCCGGATGTTCGATTTGAGCGGCGGGCTCTTCGACATCACATCAGGCGTTCTCCGCCACGCCTGGGACTTCACAAAACCGGCACCACCCGAACCAGGGGCCATCGCCCCGCTTCTCAAACTGATTGGCTGGGGCAGAGTCGAGTTCAGCACGGAGACAGTGCGCTTGCCCGCCGCCGGAATGGAAATTGATTTCGGAGGATTCGGAAAGGAATACGCGACCGATCGCGCCGCTTCAGTCCTCAAAGCGAACGGCATAAATGATGGCTACGTCAATTTGGGAGGTGACATCAGAGCCATCGGCAATCAGCCTGACGGCAAACCTTGGCTCTTCGGTGTTCAGGATCCTCGAAAGGCTGGCGCGGTTATCGCCAGCATACCCATTTCAGACGGTGCTCTGGCAACAAGCGGAGATTATGAAAAATTCCTTAAACACAATGATAACCACTACTGTCACATTTTGAATCCATTCGATGGAATGCCAGTAAAATGTTGGCGTTCTGTCAGCGTCGTTGGCGTATCAGCTTTAGCTGCCGGCGCAATGAGTACCATCGCCATGCTGAAGGAGGCGGACGCTGTGCCGTTCTTAAGAGAGCTAAATTTTAATTATCTTCTCGTCGACGCAGAAGGACGCATCTCCAGCAGCCGTTAGTCCAATGAATTGGAGCAAGTCGAATGCCAACACCGATAATCCTCACGACAGGCGCCGACACTGTGAAACTGGCGCAAGGCCCCAATATCAAGATTAACACCGATCCCTATGTCGCCTGGAATGATCAGGTCATCGATGGCAGCGCGGGATTCGATACGCTGGTTGTCGACGAGAACTCGACCAAAGCGAGTTATTTCACGGTTGCGATGACCCACGATGGAATCGTAACGCTGACGGCGGCCAGTGGTGCCGGTTCAAAATATGTCAGCATTGCCAATTTCGAGCAAATTACGTTCTGGGACGTGATCATGAAGCTAGGCACCGCCGGCAATGACGCGCTGACAGGTGCGGCATTCGCGGAGTCAATCTACACTTTCGATGGCAACGATACACTCAACGGCGGCACTGGCAATTTCGTCGAC